>JAYTHJ010000305.1:0-9494 GCA_043732725.1 Sphingomonadaceae bacterium
GAGGGCGGGCCGCGAGGTCCGCCCTTTTGTTATGTGCTTACCCCGGAGCGTTGCGCGCGCGACCTGCCAGCTTTAGATAATAGCCATGGCCTCCGCCGCTCGCTTCAACACGCCTGAATATTCGGTCGGCGAACTCGCGCTGGCGCTCAAGCGCACGGTCGAGGACGGCTACGGCCAGGTCCGCGTCCGCGGCGAGATTACCGGTTACAAGCGCGCCACTTCGGGGCATGCCTATTTATGCCTTAAAGACACCACCGCGGTGCTCGACGCAGTAATGTGGAAGACCGGCGTCGGCGCACTGCGTTTCCGTCCCGAGGATGGGCTCGAGGTTGTCGCGACGGGTAAGCTGACAACCTATCCGGGGCGGTCGAAGTATCAGCTGATCATCGAGCGCATGGAGCCCGCCGGGGCGGGCGCGCTGATGGCGCTGCTCGAAGCGCGCAAGGCCAAGCTGGCGGCCGAGGGGCTGTACGACGCGGCGCGCAAACGGGCGCTGCCGTACCTGCCGCGGATTATCGGCGTCATCACCTCGCCGACCGGCGCGGTCATCCAGGACATCCTGCACCGTCTCGCCGACCGCTTTCCGCGGCACGTGTTGGTCTGGCCGGTGGCGGTGCAGGGTGAGGCGGCGGCGGCGCAGGTCGCCGCCGCGGTCGCCGGGTTCAATGCGCTGATCGCCGGCGGCAGCATCCCGCGCCCCGACCTGCTGATCGTGGCGCGCGGCGGCGGCTCGGTCGAGGACCTGTGGGCGTTCAACGAGGAGGTCGTCGTCCGCGCCGTCGCCGCCAGCGCGATACCGGTGATCACCGCAGTCGGTCACGAGACCGACACGACGCTGGTCGATTTCGCCGGCGACCATCGCGCGCCGACCCCGACCGCAGCGGCCGAGCGCGCCGTGCCGGTGTTGGCCGAGCTGACCTTTGCGCTGGGCAGCCTTGGACTGCGGCTCGACCGCTCCGTCGCGCGGCTGCTGGCCGCGCGCGGCGAACGCACCGCGGCGCTGGCGAAAGGTCTGCCGAGCCCGCGGACGCTGCTCGGTTTGCGCCAGCAGCGGATGGACGATCTCGCCGAGCGCTTGCCGCGTGCCTTGCGGAGTGGGGCAGCGGCGTGGGCAGCGCGCTTCGAGCGGGCTGACGGGGCGCTGCAATTCCGGCTGCTTTCCCGGCGGCGGGCGCTGGCGGTGGACGCACTCACCAAGAATGCGCGGGCGCTCGACACGGTCGCGCGGACGTTGCTGGCGCGCGATGCCGAGCTGTTGGCGCGGCGCGCGGCACCGCTGCGGCCGTATATCCTGAGCGCCGCGAACATGCGCGCTGCCGCCGCATTGGCGACGCAGGCGCGGTTGCTCGAGACGCTGTCGCCGCTGGCCGTACTGGGCCGCGGCTATGCCGTGGTGCGGGACGACGACGGCCGCGTCGTCAAGTCTTCCGCCGAAGCATGGGCCAAGCGGCGGCTGACGATCCAGTTCAGCGATGCTAAGGTGACGGTCGAAACGATCCGCCAGGGAAAACTGCTATGATGCTCGATACCAGCAATGCCGGCAGCGGTCGTCCGGCCCGGCTGCGCTATCTGTCGGGGTCGTTCCACGTCGCGACACCGGGCGACCATGTGCTGTGCGCGGTCACCGGGCGGCGCATTCCGCTCGGTAGTTTGCGCTATTGGTCGCACGAGCTGCAGGAAGCCTATGCCGACGCCGAGGTCGCCGTGGCGCGCTATGACGAGGCTCGCGCCGCCGGCCGCCTGTAGTGCGCCTACCGTATTTGGCGGTGTTGATCGCCGGTGCGGTCCTGGGCAGCACCGTGCTCGTCAGCGCCGGACTACCGGGCAGGCCCGTCGCTAGCGGCGATGCACCCGCTGCTGCATGGCGTATCGCCGGTCAAGCGGTGCAGGGCGGCTTGGTGTTCGGCACCGCGCCGCCGGGCACCCGTTCACTGACGCTCGACGGCCAGCCGGTACGGCTTACGGGCGACGGTCGATTCGTCATCGGCTTCGGGCGCGACGCGATCGGCGGCACCTTGGCGGCGTCGCTTGCCGATGGCAGCACGGCGGTCCGCGCCGTCACCGTCCAATTGCGGCAGTGGCGGATCGAGTCGATCCCGTCGCTGGCGCAGTCGACCGTCGACGACCCCGTTTACGATGCGCGCCGGGCAATCGAGGTCGCCCGGATCGCGGCGGCGCGCGCCGGGGTCAGCGACGAGACCGGCTGGACGCAGGCGTTCGCGTGGCCGGCGCACGGGCGCGTCAGCGGCGTCTACGGCTCGCAGCGCATTCTCGGCGGTGTTCCCAAGTCACCGCATTACGGTGTCGATATCGCCGCGCCGGCGGGGGTTCCAGTGCTCGCGCCCGCCGACGGCGTCGTCCGTTTCGCCGATGGGCCGCTGCTTCTTGAAGGTAATCTCGTGATGCTCGATCACGGCCACGGGCTGGTTTCGGCATTCCTGCATCTGTCGCGCTTTGACGTTCACGCGGGCGACCACGTCCATCGCGGCGACCGGCTCGGGCTGGTGGGTAAGACCGGCCGCGCGACCGGCCCGCATTTGCATTGGGCGATGAACTGGGGCAACGTCCGGATCGATCCGCAACTGCTCGCGGCCGGTGCGCCGTGATGTTCCGATAGAACATCCCCTGCAGGTCGTCGCGGCGGGTCGGAAGGCGGCCGGCACGGCAGGATGGCACCAAACCGGTCGGTGTTGAAGCGATGTCGAAACCCGCCAACGCAGCCATTGGACGTCAATCGTCCCCACCTGAATAATGTACTGGTCCAGCTTGTCGAGCGGCGCGACGAACCGCGCCCGGTTACCTTCCTTCGATGATGCCGCACTGCCGATCGAACTGTTGATCGTCGAGAACCTCGCCTCCTTAATGGGCCTGTTGGTGGGTAAGCAGCGTTGTCCGGCAACATCAACAGGAGTGCCGTGCGTGTCCGATTTCCGACCTAAAGCCGAGGACATTCCGGGCCAGAAGCTGCCTTATCCCGCCAGCCAGGCGGACATGAATCCGGCTCCGGCGAGCGATCTTGCCAACTACCGGCCAGCGGGCAAGCTGCAGGGCCGCCGTGCGCTGATTACCGGCGGCGATTCGGGTATCGGGCGCGCCGTTGCCATCGCTTTCACGATGGAGGGCGCGGCGGTCGCGATCCTCTACAATGTCAACGATGACGATGCGACGGAGACGCAGCGGCTGTGCGAGGCGAAGGGTGGGCGGTGCGTCCTCGTTAAGGCCGACGTCCGAACCTCCGACGCGTGCCGCGACGCGGTGGCGCGGACAGTCGCCGCGCTCGGCGGGCTCGATATTCTCGTCAACAACGCCGCGTTTCAGAATGCGGTCGAACGCTTCGAGGACATCACCGAGGAACAGTGGCGCCGCACCTTCGAGACCAACATCTTCGGCTATTTCTTCATGACGCAGGCGGCGCTGCCCCATCTGCGCGAGGGCTGTGCGATCATCAACACGGGCTCGATCGTCGGCATCACCGGGCTTGCGATCCTGATCGACTATACCGCGACCAAGGGCGCTATCCACGCCTTCACCAAGAGCCTCGCGCTGTCGCTCGCTCCGCGCGGCATCCGGGTCAACGCGGTGGTGCCGGGACCGGTGTGGACGCCCAACATTCCCGGCACGATGCCGATCGGGGAAGTGGAGAACTTCGGCCATGAGGTCGCGCTCGGCCGCCCCGGTCAGCCCGAGGAGCTGGCTCCCGCCTATGTGCTGCTGGCCAGCCAAGACGGCAGCTTCATGACCGGCGCGCTGGTCGAAGTGACCGGCGGTCGACTTTGAGCGCGCCGCTCTATCTGCGCGGCGCGGTACTGGCGCTGCTCGATACACCGCACCTGTCGGCGGCGACCCGCGCGGCGTGGGAGAAGCGATTGCATCCCGCAGCGCTAGCAGATCCCGTGTTTTTTAGTCTGGCGGCGTTCGCGACGTTGCGTGCCGTTGAGGCGCGTTTGGTAACGCCGGTAGGCGGTATCGACACCGGTGCGGCTGCCTGCCTCGACGCGCAACTTGCGGCGAGTGAGGGACCGGGCTGGCGCTACGACACGCTGCCGCCCGACGCGGTCAGCTACCGCGACGGTATCGCGGCGATCGACGCAAGCGCGGTCGCGAGCGCGGGCTTACCATTCGCAGAGTTCGGAGCCGAGGCGCAGGACGCGCTGTTGCACGATGTCCAGCGCGGAGCGGCACCGGGCGCAATCTGGGCCGGGCTCGACCAGCGGCGCTTCTTCGAAATGCTGTTGGCCGCACTCACCGAATTCCAGGTCGCGCATCCGGCGGTGCAGGACGCGATCGGCTGCGCCGCCGCTGCCGATCTCCCTGAGTGGACCGCTATCGGGCTGGGCGAACGCGAGCCGCGCGAACCGGAGGCCATCCGATGACGCCGCCGGCTGGGGACGACGAGGTGGATGCTGTCGTTGTCGGTACCGGAGCGGGCGGCGCGCCGCTGCTGGCGCGGCTGGCGCAGGCCGGGCTCAGAGTGGTGGCGCTCGAAGCCGGACGCGAATGGACACCGGCGACCGATTTTGCGACCGACGAGGTCGCGCAGGCGAAGCTGTTCTGGCGCGACGAACGGTTGAGCGCCGGAGCGGACCCGTTGGCATTCGGTGCGAATAATTCGGGCATCGGCCTCGGTGGCTCGACGTTGCACTATACCGCTTATGTGCCGCGCCCGCGCGCCGACGATTTCAAGCTGCGCACGCATTTCGGGCTCGGGGCGGACTGGCCGATCGCGCATGACGCGATGCTGCCGTATTTCGCGGAGGTCGAGCGCGTGCTCGGGGTGTCGGGACCGGCGGTCTATCCGTGGGATCCGGCGCGGCGCTATCCGCTTCCGCCGTTGGCGCTGAACGGTGCGGCGCAGCTCATGCAGCGCGGCTGCGACGCTGTCGGGCTGCGCACCGCGCCGGGGCCGAATGCAGCGGTGTCGCGCGCCTATGCCGTCGATGGTCTGCCCGAGCGCCCGGCGTGCACGAACCGCGGCTTTTGTCAGGCGGGCTGTTCGACCGGCGCCAAGAGTAGCATGGACGTGACCTTCGTCCCGCTCGCGCGCTTAGCAGGCGCCGAGGTCCGGACCGAGGCGCTACTGACCGGGGTCGAGCGCGACGCTACCGGGCGTATCATCGCGGTGCTTTACCATCGGAACGGCGCGACTCACCGGCAGCGCTGCCGAGCGCTGTTCCTGTGCATGGGCGCGATCGAGACGCCGCGCTTCCTGCTGATGCACGGGCTCGCCAACGGCTCGGGGCAGGTCGGGCGCAACTTCATGGCGCACACCGGGCTGCAACTCTGGGGTCGTTTCGACGAGCCGGTCAGGCCGTACAAGGGCATCCCCGGCGCGCTGATCTCCGAGGACACACACCGCCCGGCGGACGCGGACTTCGCCGGCGGCTATCTGCTGCAGAGTATCGGTGTCATGCCGGTCACCTACGCCTCGCAAGTGGCACGCGCGCGGGGCCTGTGGGGAAGCGCGCTCGCCGATCACATGCAGCACTATAATCACACCGCCGGCATCAACATCCTCGGCGATTGCCTGCCCTCGCCCGCCAATTACCTCGAGTTGTCGGACGAGCAAGACGCGCGTGGCCTGCCCAAGCCGCGCATTCACTTCACCGCGCAGCCGAACGAGGTCCGGCTGCATGCTCATGCCGACCGCGTCATGCGCTCGATCTGGAATGCAGCGGGCGCGCGCGACATGTGGGCCTACCCGCGCTTCGCCCATACGATCGGGACCTGCCGGATGGGGGCCGATCCGAACACGTCGGTGATCGATGCTGACGGGCGCAGCCATGATTTGGCAAATCTCTATATCTCGGACAATTCGTCGTTTCCGAGCGCGCTCGCGGCCAATCCGGCGCTGACGATCATGGCGCTGGCGCTGCGGACCGCCGACCGCTTTCTCGCGCGCGCCGCGGCGGGGGAGGCGTAATGGCAAGCAGCTTTCTCGACCGTATCCGCGCCGAGGGCGGCGACGGCATCTTCGACGGCGACCAATATGGCGGCGCGCGCGGCAGTTCGGGCGCAGGGCTGCCGACCGGCGAGTCCGGCCAGTTCATGTTCGCCACGGGCATCGAGTGCTCCTACCCGACGATCGACCACGGCCGCACGCGGCGCGATCAGCTCGACGAGTGCGGGCATTATGCGCGCTGGCGCGAGGACTTCGCGCTGGTCCGCGAGCTGGGCTTGCGGGTGCTCCGCTACGGCCTGCCCTACCACCGCGTCCATCTCGGCCCGGGCCGCTACGATTGGAGTTTTGCCGACGCCGCGATGGCCGAAATCCAGCGGCTGGGGATCGAGCCGATCGTCGACCTGCTGCACTTCGGCGTGCCCGACTGGGTCGGCAATTTCCAGAACCCCGACCTGCCGCTGCTGTTTCGCGACTATGCGGCTGCGGTGGCCGAGCGCTACCCGTGGGTGCGCTACTGGACGCCGGTCAACGAAATCTACGTCTGCGCGCGCTTAAGCGCCAAGGAAGGAACGTGGAACGAACAGCTGAAATCCGACCGCGGTTTCGTCACGGCGCTCAAACATCTGATCGCCGCCAGCATCCTCGCGACGCAGGCGATCGTCCGCTGCCGTCCCGACGCGGTCATCGTCCAGAGTGAGAGCGCCGAGTATATCCACGAGGCGCGGATCATTCCTTCCGATGAGGTGCGACTGGCGAACAAGCAGCGCTTCATCGCGCTCGACCTGCTCTATGCCAATCCGCCCGACGCCGAGATCATGCTCTACCTGCTCGACAACGGGCTGACCCGCGACGAGTATGAGTGGTTCATGGCCGGCGAGCCGCCTGGGTATCAAATCATGGGCAACGACTATTACGGCCGCAACGAGAAGATCCGCCTGCCCAACGGCCAGATGTGTCCGGCGCACGATGTGCTCGGCTGGCACCAGATCACCCGGGAATATTGGAATCGCTACCGCAAGCCCGTGTTCCACACCGAAACTAACGTGTTCGAGGCCGCGGACGCCCCGACGTGGCTGTGGAAGCAGTGGATCAACGTGTTGCGGATGCGCAGGGACGGCGTGCCGGTACTGGGCTTCACCTGGTATAGCCTGACCGACCAGATCGACTGGGATATCGGACTCGCCGAGAAGCGCGGCACGGTGAATGCGTGCGGCCTGTACGATCTCGAGCGGCGGCCACGGCCCGTCGCTGCCGCGTACCGGCAATTGCTGGCCGAGTTCGGACAGATCACCATCATGCCGCACGGCGAGCTGTTTAAGGTCACCGACAAGCCAGCGCGGCTGAAGGTCGAAGTGTGACCGGGGTCGCGTTGCTGCACGGCTTTGGGGCGTCTGGCGATACTTGGGATCTCGTCCGGGACGAGTTGCCGGCCATACCGACCTACGCCCCGAGCTTGCGCGGCTTCGGCGGCGAGGATGACGTCGATCAGGATTGGTCGATCGAACGTGCTGTCGACGACGCCTTGGTAAAATTGACGGCGGCGGGGCTGCGCGCGGGTCAGCCGTTCGTGCTGGTCGGGCACTCGATGGGCGGTAAGCTCGCGCTGGCGCTGGCGCTGCGCCAGCCACCCGGCCTGACCGGACTGGTGCTGCTGTCGCCGTCGCCGCCGTGGGGCGAGGCGATCGGCGATGCCGACCGCGCGCGCAAGCTGGGCGAGCACGGCGATGCGGCGCGGGCGGCGGCGACAGTGGAGCTCAGTTCGCGCCGTCTGACACCGGATCGCCGTCGTCAGGCTGTTCGCGACTTGTTACGGACCCGGCCAGAAGCGTGGCGCTGGTGGCTGGAGCGCGGCAGTCGCGAAACGCTCGCGGTCGAGACCCGAGCGTTGCCACGTCTCGTCTGTGTGCTGATCGGTGCCTGCGACGAAGCCATCCCGCCACACGAGGCAGCGCGCTTCGTTCGCGACCATCCGCAGACGACCTCTACGATCATCCCCGGCGTCGGCCATCTGCTGCCGCTCGAGGCGGCTTCGGTTGTCGCGGAAGCGGTTGCATCGCTATTTCGGGAAGCTACCTCGTTGCAGGAGTAGCCGAAGAAGCTTGTTTGGTCACTCTGCTCTATTTGGCATCTGCCAGGGTGATGTAAAAGCGCTTGTACCGAGCGTACTCCGGCGTAGCTTCAGCCAATGCGGATCATGCTTGGTCTCGCCGCGCTGTCCGGCGGCATCGCCGTTCCGCCGTTAACCGCGGTCGCATTAATGGCCGGGTTTCATACGCTGACTGAAGTGACCAGCTGTCAGCCGGATCCCGACCCGACGGTGATTGACGTCTGTGGTCGCGACCGCGTCAGCGAAGCGGCTGCCGCTTTCCGACGAGGTCGTCTACACCGGGCCGCGAATACCCACCGGCGAGATGCCGAGCGCAGCGATGGCGTTTGCAAAGACGTGCGAACTAACAGGCTGACCCGGCTCGATCGAGCTCAAAATGATCGTTGGAGCCATCGTCCGCGTTCTGAGCGGCGACAATTGAGCTTGGCAGGCGTGGCTCCCCGGGCAGGATTCGAACCTGCGACATTTCGATTAACAGTCGAACGCTCTACCGCTGAGCTACCGGGGAATACCGCTGCGGAAGGCGCGCGTATAACGACGCACGACGGCTTTGCAAGCCGCAGAACTTATGTCGCAAATTGTTCCATCACAATGCGGTCGTCGAGGGCGTGTTCGGGATCAAACAGAAGCTTTAGCGTCTGACTTTTGTCAATCGACACCGTGATCGTCGCGACATCACGGACTTCACGCTGGTCGGCAACAGCCGACACCGGGCGCTTGACCGCGTCGAGAACACGAAAACCGATCCGCGCGCTTTCGGTCAGAATCGCACCACGCCACCTGCGCGGTCGAAACGGACTGATCGGGGTTAACGCGAGCATCGCTGAACCCAGCGGCAGGATAGGCCCTTGCGCCGATAAATTATAGGCCGTCGAACCTGCTGGCGTCGCAACCAGCACGCCGTCGCAGACGAGCTCAGGCACAACGACGCGGTCGTTGACGCTGACTTCAAGCTTTGCGGTCTGACGTGTTTCGCGTAGCAAAGAAACTTCGTTGATCGCGGGCAGGGTGATCTTCTCCCCGTCGAGGGTCGTCGCCTCCATCTTGAGCGGGGCGACGTTGAACAATTTCGCACTGTAAATCCGCTCGTCGAGGCGCTTATCGCGCCATTCATTCATCAAGAAACCGACAGTGCCGAGGTTCATTCCGAACACCGGCAGAATCCGCCGCCGTTCGAGCATCGCGTGCAGCGTCTGCAGCATGAATCCGTCGCCACCAAGCGCCACGATCATCTCGGCGTGATCGATATCCACCCAGTCGCGACGCTCCTTCAGCCGCATCGCTACATCCTGCGCCGCATCGGTCGGCGAGACAAGCAGCGCACGTTTGGGTTCTGCGATCATCCGCCGGTGACGCTCATATGGCGCACCGTTGCAGGTGCCGAAAGGTTGAACTCATGACGGGCAGGTTTCAGGCGCAAAGCGTGGTCAATGGCAACGTTGAGCGCGGCCTCGTCCCCTGAGCGCAGTGCCGCCCGCAAATCGACAT
>JAYTHJ010000306.1:0-2857 GCA_043732725.1 Sphingomonadaceae bacterium
GGCGGGGAGAAAATCATGACCGAACATGTCGACGTTCTCATTGTTGGAGCCGGATTGTCGGGTATCGGCGCAGGATACCACCTGCAGCATCGGTGTCCAAGCGAGAGCTACGCCATTCTCGAAAGCCGCGCGGCGATCGGCGGGACGTGGGACCTGTTCCGCTACCCGGGCGTCCGTTCGGATTCCGACATGCACACGCTCGGCTATTCGTTCCGGCCGTGGACCGCGGCGAAGTCGATCGCCGACGGCCCGGCGATCCGCGACTATGTCGTCGACACAGCGAAGATATACGGCATCGACCGGCACATCCGCTTCGATCATAAGGTCCGCAACGCGGCGTGGTCGACCGTCGATGCATGCTGGACCGTCACCGCCGAGACTGGCGGCGCGGAGGTGCAGTTCACGTGCGGCTTCCTGTTCATGTGTTCGGGCTATTATAGCTACGACGCTGGTTACACGCCCGACTTTCCGGGTACTGCGGGTTATCAGGGCAGACTGATCCATCCGCAGCAGTGGCGCGATGATATCGACTACGCCGGTAAGCAGGTCGTCGTCATCGGCAGCGGCGCGACCGCGGTGACGATCGTTCCCGAAATGGCGAAGACCGCCGCGCACGTTACCATGCTGCAGCGCTCGCCAAGCTACGTCGTGGCGCGTCCCGAGGAGGACGCGCTCGCCAATCGTCTGCGCCGCTGGCTGCCGGCCAAGCTCGCTTACGGCCTGACGCGCTGGAAGAACGTCCTGCTCGGCATGTATTTCTTCAATAAGTGCCGCAGTGATCCAGCGACGGTGAAGGACCTGCTGCTCAAGGGCGTTCACGAGGCGCTCGGGCCAGACTATGACGTCGCGACGCATTTCACGCCGCGCTATAATCCGTGGGACCAACGGCTGTGCCTCGTGCCGAACGGCGACCTGTTCGCGGCGATCAAGTCGGGCGCAGCCTCGGTCGTGACCGACCACATCGAACGGTTCACCGAAACCGGCCTCCAGCTGCGTTCGGGCCAGATGCTCGATGCAGACATTGTCGTCAGCGCCACCGGGCTCGACCTTGTCGTGCTTGGCGGGCTGCAGCTCAGCATCGACGGCGAGCCGGTCGAGCTCGCCAAGGCACTGACCTACAAGGGTATGATGTACCAGGATGTGCCAAACCTCGCCTTCTCGTTCGGCTACACCAATGCGTCGTGGACGCTGAAGGCCGACCTGACGTGCGAATATGTCTGCCGCCTGCTCAACCGCATGAAGCGGCTCGGCGCGCACCAGATGACGCCGCGGTTGACCGACGCCAGTATCGTCGCCGAACCATGGCTCGACTTCAGCTCGGGCTACGTCCAGCGCTCGCTGGCGAAGTTCCCCAAGCAGGGCTCGAAGGCCCCGTGGAAGCTGCACCAGAATTACGCGCGCGACCTCGTGGCACTGCGCTATGGCAAGATCGACGACGGCGCGATGACATTTACGAAGGCCACTAGCAGTACTGCCGCCAACCCAAATATGAAGGAGCGTGAGCCGGTCGAGGGATAAGGTCGACTTTCCTAAACCTGTCTTAGACGCTGGTACTCAGAGCAGACGAGTATAGCTAGCATCATATCTAATATCGCATCGAACCATGCGGCAACCACGTTGTCAGTATCCTGCGCGAAAGTATGGTCGTGAACCGTTATCTTTGACCCTGCCGCCGCTCTCCGCTAGCCCCTGCCCCATGCTTCCGCTCCACGGCATCCGCGTCCTCGATCTCAGCTCGGTGGTGTTCGGCCCCTATGCGGCGCAGTGGCTCGCCGACCTCGGGGCCGATGTAATCAAGATCGAGCCGCCCGAGGGGGACAACACGCGGCTGACCGGCCCGGCGAATGAGCCAGGCATGGCGGCGTTGTTCCTCGGCGTCAATCGCAGCAAGCGCTCGGTGGTGCTCGACCTGACGACACCTGCCGGCCGTCACGCGCTCGGCAGACTGATCGACGGCGCCGACGTGCTGCTGCACTCCATCCGGCCGCAGAAGCTGGCCCGGCTTGGGCTCGATCCGACCGAAGTTTGCGCGCGCAACCCGCGGCTAGTATATGCCGGGCTGCACGGCTTCGCCGTGAGCGGGCCGTATGGCGGCCGCCCAGCCTACGACGATGTCATCCAGGGTATGGCGGGCAACGCCGACTTGATGGCGCGGTCGACCGGTGAGCCGCGCTATTTTCCGACGATCGCCGCCGACAAGACCAGCGGCTTGGTCGGCGCGACGGCGATTCTCGCGGCGCTGGTGAGGCGCAGCGTCACCGGCAAAGGCGGCTTCGTCGAGGTCCCGATGTTCGAGACGCAGGTCGCGTTCAACCTCGTCGAGCATATGTACGGCGCGCATTTCGAGCCGCCGCGCGGCTGCATGGGCTATCCGCGCATCCTCGCCGAGTGGCGGCGGCCTTTCGCCACCGCCGACGGCTGGCTCTGCATGATGCCATACACCAACGCGCATTGGCGGGCATTCTTCACCGAGGCGGGCGCGCCCGAGCTCGCCGACGATCCGCGCTTTACCGACTACACCGTGCGCGCAATCAACGTCGCGGCGCTATACGCTCTGGCGGGCGGGTTCGTCGCCAAGTGGACGAGTGCCGACTTGCTGGCGACGCTCGAGCGGCTCCAGGTCCCGTGTGCACCGGTGTTCACGCTTGAGCAACTGCCGCACGACCCGCATCTCGTCGCGACCGGCTTCTTCACGACGCTCGACGACCCTGCCGTGGTGCCGACCGGAACACTGACTTTTCCCGGCGTGCCGGTGCAGTTCGACGGCGAGCGGCCGGGCATGCGCTTCCCACCGCGGCTCGGCGAGCACACTCGCGAAGTGCTGACCGAAGCGGGACTGAGCGCCGCGGAGATCGAC
>JAYTHJ010000307.1:0-9471 GCA_043732725.1 Sphingomonadaceae bacterium
GGGAACCCTTAAACCCAGGACTTTCAATGGTCGGGGCGAGAGGATTCGAACCTCCGGCCCCTGCCTCCCGAAGACAGTGCTCTACCAGGCTGAGCTACGCCCCGACACGGAGTGCCTTAGCCGCCACCGCCGGGCGGCGCAACCGTCTACCGGCGCAATACCGGACAGGGCGGCAGCTGCGTCCGCCGCGCGAGCGACGCGGTGTCGGGTGTGTTCAGCCGAAATGCTCCCGGCAACCCGGCGAAGCTCAGCCGGACCGGCCGCCGCAGCCGCCGCTCGGAGATCGCACCGCCGATACCGAACAGCACCGCGACGCTCGCCGGGCAGACCGTATCGACAGTGCCGGAGAACTGCAGCGTGCCAGCAGAGCCGGAGACGGCGGTCGCCATCAAAACGAGTACCTCGCCGCTGGCGTCGGCCAGCGCCAGCCGACGCACTTCGGCGGTGCCGCCAGCCGCCCAGGCGGCGAAGCTGCGCAGCGGCCGATTGCCGGTAACCGCGATGTCGGCATCAAGCCGCAGCGGGTCACCGCCCGCCAGCCGCACGTCGGTGCCCGCGACCACCAGCTGCGCCTGCGCCGGCGGCGTCGGGCCCGCTGCCGCCGTGGCAGGCGGGAGTTCGCGGACATGCGTCTCGAGCCGCGTCGCGGTCAGCGGACCCGGGAACAGCCCGACAGCGAAGTGCGGATGGTCGAACACCGTCGACAGGCGCTGCAGCGTGCGGTGTTCGAGATGGATGCTGACCAGCGCAGCCGGGGCATCGACCGCCGCCGTCGCAGCGCCAAGTGGCGGCACCGCGAGCCTGAAGTGCACGCCGCTCAGCCGCACGACGCTTAACTCGGGGTGCCATGGCCCGCGGTCGACGCTCGCGGCGGTCGCGGTCACGCTCGCCGCCAGCCCCGGATCGTCGACGGCAAGCCTTACAGCATCGACGCTGGCAGCGACACGGTAGGGGAAGCCGCTGATCGTCACCGCCCGCCCCGGCAGTACCAGCGCGACATCGGCACGCAGCCGTTCTGCATACCCCGACCACAGCCAGCCATAGCCCAGCCCGCCGATCAGCAACGGCAAAAACGTCGCCCACAGCGGCACCCGTCGCGGCAGGCTGGACGGCGACCTAGACGCTAGTATTGATGGCGGCATGGACCTCAGCCTCGATTGCGTCGCGGTCGCGCCCCGGCGGGATTGCCGGCAGGAACCGCAGCGTCACCACGCCGGCATGCTTGATGAAGCCCGGCGGCCAGCACTGCGCCGAGTCGAGCGCCACGGGTACCAGCGGTAGCTTCAACGCGCGATACAGCCCGGCGAGGCCCGGCCGCAGCGGCGGCATGGTGCCAGGCCTGGCGCGCGTGCCCTCGGGGAAGATCACGATCGGGCGGCCCGCGGTGCGCGCTGCCTGCGCCGCTCGCAGCATCGCGCGCAGGGCCGATGCCGAACCGGCGCGGTCGACCGGGATCACCCCGTGCCGACGCGCCGCATAGCCCCACACCGGGATGTCGAGCAGCTCGGCCTTGAGGACTACCGCCGGATCGTCGAACAGCCACAAAGTCAGGATCGTCTCATACGCCGCCTGATGCTTGAGCGCGACGATGGCCCCGGTCTGCGGCACGGTCCCTTCGATCCGCAGCTTGATGCCGAGAATGACATTGGTCGTTAGCACGAACCAGCCCGCCCACAACCGCGACGTGCGGTTAACCGCACGTCGCGAGATCAGCGCCGACAGCGCCGCGGCGGTCACCAGCGGCACCGACCCGATATAGAACACCAGCGCGAAAACGACGCTGCGGAGCAACGCGATCACAGCCCAAGCACCAGCGCGGCCCGACGGACGAGGTACTTGCTATACTCGCGGCTAACGCTTTCGACATCGGTGTCAACCTGCACCGCGTCGGGTAACAGGATTACCGCAGCCGGCAGCCGCGCGCGAAACTCCTGGACGGCGCGCCGCATGTGGATGGTCGACGTTACCAACCGCAGCGAGCCGTAGCGGTTCGCTGCTACCCACGTCGCCGTCTCGGTAGCGTTCGACCGCGTGTCGGTCGCCGTGATGCCGAGATCGACGTGGCTGCCGAACAGCGCTTTCGGCACTTCGACCGCCGCCGCCAGTTCGGGTTTCTCGATACGCGGGCCGACGCCCGAAACCAGCAAGCGCTTTGCCGAGCCATGCCGCAGCACCTCGATGCCGCGCGCCAGCCGCCCCGGCCCGCCGGTGAGCACGACGACGCCGTCGGTCACAGTCGTCAGCGGTGCAGCGCCGGGGAGGGTCAGCGCGAACCACGCCAGGCCACCGAGCCACAGTAGCGCCAGCGCTGCGCCCAGCCGGATCAGCCCGCCCGTCAGCCGTCCCGACTTCCGAGCCGAACGCGCCACTTACATCTCGCCGCGCTGGCGCCGGAGCGCGAACCACTTCGTAACGTTAGCGTTCTGCTCGGCGAGCGTCGTCGCGAAGACATGGCCGCCGCTGCCGTCGGCAACAAAGTACAGTGCGTTGGTCGAGGCCGGATCGAGTACCGCGGCGATCGCGTCGCGCCCCGGATTGGCGATCGGCCCAGCTGGCAGTCCAGCGCGCAGATAGGTGTTGTAGCCGTTATCGGCATCGAGTTCGGAGCGCTTGATCCGCCGGCCGAGCGGCTTGCCGCGTGTCAACGGATAGATCACCGTCGGATCGGCATCGAGCTTGACGCCTTGCCGCAAGCGGTTTGAATAGACGCCGGCAACCAGCCGGCGCTCCGCCGCAGTAGCGGTTTCCTTCTCGACGATCGAAGCGAGGATCACCGCCTCTGCGGGCGACTTGACAACGGTCGCGGCGCTGCGCGCCGCCCACAGCTTCACGAGTTCGACACTCATCGCCGTCTGCATCGTCCTGAGCGCGGCGGCCCGCGTCGTACCCGTGGCAAAGTTATAGGTGTCGGGCAGCACCGAGCCTTCGGCCGGCACCGCGACCGCGCCGGTCAGCGCCGGTTGCGCGGCCAGCCGCTCGGCGACCAGCACCGCCGGCAGGCCTTCGGGAATGGTCACTCGTACCGCGACGACATTGCCCTTCTGCAGGCGACGATAGTCGTCACGCCAGCTGACGTTCGCCGGAAATCGGTAGACTCCCGCCTGAATCGCGCCCGGCTTGCCAAACAACCGCACCAGCAGTTTGAACTGCCCGGCAGAGAAGATCACGGCGGCATCTTCGAGCTTATGCGCGGCCGCATCGAGCGTCGCGCCGGGCGGGATGGTGACCAGCGTCGCACTTGTGCCGCTACCGGCCTGAAACCAAGGCTTGATCAGCAGCACCCCACCGAACATCACCAGCAGGATCACGAACGCGCCAGCCGGCGGCATTCGACCGGGGCGGCCGCTCACCCGCTCAAACCGCGCGGAACACGAGCGTCGCGTTGGTGCCGCCGAAACCGAAGCTATTGTTGACCACCGCCTTGACCTTGCGGCGCTTGGGCACGTGCGGCACGAGATCGACCCCGGCGCAGCTTGGCGACGGGTTATCGAGATTGAGCGTCGGCGGCACGATCTGGTCGCGGATCGCCAGCGCACAGAAAATGCTCTCGACCGCCCCCGCACCGCCGAGCAGATGCCCGGTGGCGGACTTCGTTGACGACATCGACACTGTCTCGATGGCGCTCCCGAACAGCCGGCGGACGGCTCCTAATTCAAGCTCGTCGCCCATCGGCGTCGAGGTCCCGTGCGCGTTAATGTAGTCGATGTCTGACGGGCCCAGCCCGGCCTTGCGCAGCGCCATCTCCATCGAACGGAACGCGCCCGAGCCGTCGGGATGCGGCGCGGTGACGTGATAGGCATCGCCGGTCAGCCCGTAGCCGATGACCTCGGCGTAGATCTTGGCACCGCGTGCCTTGGCGCGCTCATACTCCTCGAGCACGACAATGCCCGCGCCCTCGCCCATGACGAAGCCGTCGCGGTCGATGTCATACGGGCGGCTGGCGCGCTCGGGGGTATCGTTGAAGCTGGTCGAAAGCGCACGCGCCTGCGCGAAGCCGGCGATGCCGAGCGGGCAAATGGCGCCTTCGCTGCCGCCGGCCACCATGACGTCGGCATCGTCGAGGGCGATCAGCCGCGCTGCGTCGCCTATTGCATGCGCGCCGGTCGAGCAGGCGGTAACGACCGCGTGGTTGGGCCCCATCAGCCCGTATTTGATGCTGACCTGCCCCGAAATCAGATTGATCAGACGGCCGTGGACGAAGTGCGGACTGACGCGGCGCGGACCTTTCTCGTGAAGGACGATCGACTCCTTTTCGATCCCCGGGAGCCCGCCGATGCCCGAACCGATCATCGTGCCGGCGCGGAAGCGTTCGGCCTCGGTCATCTCAGTCAGTCCGGCGTCCTCGAGCGCCTGGCCCGCCGCGTCGATGCCGAAGATGATGAACGGATCGACCTGGCGCTGGACCTTATGGTCGATGCGCGTCGCCATATTGAAGGTATTGCCGCTGCCATCGCCGTGGCGAACCTCCATTGCGATCCGGCAGGCATAGTCGGTGGGATCGAAGATCGTGATCGGCCCGGCGCCAGACTTCGACGCGAGGATATTCGCCCACACTGTCTCGACCGCCGCGCCGAGCGACGTCACCATGCCGACCCCGGTGATTACGACACGACGCATGCCGACCCTTTCCCCAACCCGGTTCCGCAACTGCAAACGGCTCCCCGCACCTGCAGGGAGCCGTTGACGATGCGCTTTGCCGGTATGATTACAGCCTTCGGACTAGCCGGCGTGATGCGTCTCGATGAAGCCGATCGCGTCCTTGACGGTCAGGATCTTCTCGGCCGCATCGTCGGGGATCTCGACGCTGAACTCTTCCTCGAAAGCCATGACCAATTCGACGGTGTCGAGGCTGTCGGCACCGAGGTCGTCGATGAAGCTGGCATCTTCAGTCACTTTGTCGGCTTCGACGCCGAGATGTTCGACAACGATCTTCTTAACGCGATCGGCGACGTCGGTCATGTTCATCCTTCCTGAGGTCTAGATTTCGAAACGGCGATAGCGGCGCGTGCCGTGTGTGACAAGAGGCGCAAGGTTGCGATGACCGGCACCGCCCGAGTCAGATCATCGCCATGCCGCCATTGATGTGGAGTGTCTGCCCGGTGACGTACGCCGCTTCGCGCGAGGCCAGATAGACGACGCCGGCCGCCACATCAGCACCCTCGCCGAGCTTGCCAGCCGGGATGCGCGTCGTCAGCGCAGTTCGTTGCGCTTCGGGCAACGCCGCGGTCATCGCCGAGCCGATGAAGCCCGGAGCGACGCAGTTGACGGTGATGCCGCGGCTCGCGACCTCCTGCGCCAGCGCCTTCGACATGCCGATCAGCCCGGCCTTCGATGCCGCATAATTCACCTGCCCCGGATTTCCAGTGATCCCGACCACCGAGGTAATCGAGACGATCCGCCCGAAGCGCGCCTTCATCATCGGCTTACAAGCGGCGCGTGCCAGCCGGAACGCGGCTTCAAGGTTGACTCGCAGGACGATGTCCCACTCGGCATCCTTCATCCGCATAGCGAGATTGTCGCGCGTCACGCCGGCGTTGTTGACGAGGATATCGAGGCTGCCGAGCGCCTCGACCGCGCGCCGGACCAGCGCATCGACCTCGGCCGCATCGCTCAGGTCGCACGGCAGCACCACCGACCCTGGCAGTTCGGCGGCCAGCGCGTCGAGCGGCTCGACGCGGGTCCCCGATAGCGCCACTCGCGCGCCCTGACCCGCCAGCGCCCGCGCGATCGCCGCGCCGATGCCGCCGCTCGCGCCGGTGACCAGCGCCGTCATCCCGGTAAGATCGAACATGGTGGCCCCCTAGAGACTCTTCGCCGCCGCTTCGATGCCCGCCATGTCGACCGCGATCACCGTCGTCGCATCGGGCGCGATCCGCTTGATCATCGGGCCCAGCACCTTGCCGCCCAGTTCGACGAAGGCGCTGACCCCGGCGTCGGTCATTGCCAGCACGCTTTCGCGCCAGCGCACCATGCCGGTGACCTGCTCGACCAGCAAGCGCTGGATCGTGGCGGCATCGGCGACGGGTGCCGCGGTGACGTTGGCGATCAGCGCGACGTACGGCGACTGCAGCGCCGCTTGCGCCAGCGTCACGGCCATTGCATCGGCAGCGGACTGCATCAGCGCGCAGTGGAACGGCGCGGAGACGTTGAGTAGCATGCCACGCTTGGCCCCGCGCAGTTTGGCGAGTTCGATCGCCCGCGTCACGGCCTCTGCGTGCCCCGAAATCACCACCTGCCCGGGCGCATTGTCGTTAGCAACGGCGCAGACCTGATCTTCCGCTGCTTCACGAGCCGCGGCGCTGCAGCCGTCGAGATCGAGCCCGAGAATCGCCGCCATTGCGCCGGTGCCGACCGGCACCGCCGACTGCATCGCCTGCCCGCGCAACCGCAGCAGCCGCGCCGTATCCGCCAGTGTCAGCGCACCCGCGGCGCACAGCGCGCTATATTCGCCGAGGCTGTGTCCGGCAACGAACGCCGCCGTGTCGGCAACGCGGACGCCATCGGCTTCGAGCACGCGCAGCGCCGCTATTGATACCGCCATGATTGCCGGCTGGGCGTTCTCGGTCAGCGTCAGCGTCGCTTCGTCGCCGCTCCACATCAGCTTCGACAGGTTCTTGCCGAGCGCCTCGTCGACTTCCTCGAACACTGCACGCGCGGCGGGGCTGGCCAGCGCCAGCGCTTGACCCATGCCGGGAGCTTGGCTGCCCTGGCCGGGAAAAATGAATGCTCGGCTCAATGGGCGGTCCTGTAACTAGCGTCTGTGGGGCCCTAAGCGCCTGCTACCGAAGTGGCAACTTGCCGCAAAGCGAGCGCGTATAATGTTTGCCAACAACCGCCGAACGGATATGGTCGTTCAGGCATCAGCCATATGGCTGGACGTAAGATTATGTCCGGTGAGACGCACCACAAGAAGGAAAGTTATGACGTTTATATCACGCGCTGGGATCGTCGCTGCACTGAGCCTTGCCGCTGCCGTCAGCGCGCCGGTCAGCGCATCGGTGTCGCCCGCGGTCGGAAAGCCGCTGCAGGCGGCCGCCAACGCGGCGAAGTCGGGTAACACTTCGGCGGCAATCGCGGCGATCGGCCAGGCTAAAGCGGCGGCGAAGACCCCTGAAGAGCGGAAGAAAACTGCTGAGATGGCGGGTTACATCTACAACCGCGCGGGCCAGTTCGGTAAAGCCGCCGCCGAAATGGAATCGGTTGGCGCGCCGCCGAAACAGCTCGCGGCGCTTTATTATCAGGCCGGAAATTACGGCAAAGCGATCGAGCTAGCGCGCAAGGCCGGCGGCGAGGACATGCAAATCCTGATCGCGCAGGCGGCGGTCAAACAGGGCCATTATCAGGAGGCGGTGACCGCTTATAACAAGCTGATCGCCTCGAACGGGGCCAAGCCGATCTTCCTCGAGAATCTCGCCGGCGCGCAATATAAAGCTGGGGACAAGAAGGCGTACCTCGACACTACCGAGAAACTGGTGCGGGTTGATTCGAGCCCCGCGCGCTGGAAGACGCTGCTGGTCGAACAGCAGAAGAATCAGATGAGCCCGCAGGCTAAGCTGGCGCTGTTCCATCTGATGGCGACGACCAACAACATCAGCCGTCCCGAGGATTATCAGGAGTTCGCCAAGCTGGCGATCGTCAATTATCAGCCGGGCATCGCGCACACTGTGCTGACCCAGGCGGGCGGCAGTGTCACAAGCGATCCGATGACGGCCAAGCTGGCAGAGGTGGCGGCGCAACGCGCGGCGGCAGCAGGTACGCAGGCACTGAAACTCGCCGCCAATCCCGCAACCGCGGCGCGCGCCGGCGGTGCCTACCTCGGGCTGGGCCAGTATGCAGCGGCGGCGGCCGCTTACGGCAAAGCGGTTGCGGCGGGCGGCAACGGGGCTGACAGTGCCCGCGTCTTCGAAGGTATCGCACAGGTCAAGGGTGGCTTGGCGAGCGCTGCCAAGGCGACCTTCGCCGCCGTTCCCGACAGCAGCGGCATGAAGGATATCGCCCAGCTGTGGCAGCTCTATGCGTCGACGCACAGCTGAGCTAACGCCCTCTCCGGTCAGCCGCTCCTTCTTCCGACAGCTGCTTCCTCTTCCGTAAGGGCGGGAGAGGGTTCGAGAGACTAAGCGCGGCCTTTCGCCTTGCATCCCGCCGGGCTTTCCCGCATATGACGACTGCGATGTCGGCCGGGGCAACCCGGCCGTTTGTCGTTTAAGCCAGCCGGAGGGGCTGCGGATTGTCCGCGGTCAACGATCGGCGCATGGGAGCTGAACTGCATGCCGCATTACGAGCATGTCTTCCTCGCACGTCAGGACTTGGCAACTGCCCAGGTCGATGCGCTGAGCGAGACCTTCACTAAGATCATCACCGATCACGACGGCCGCGTCGCCAAGAACGAATATTGGGGTCTGCGCAGCCTCGCCTACCGGATCAACAAGAACCGCAAGGCGCATTACGTTATGTTCAACCTCGATGCGCCGCCGGCAGCGATCACCGAGCTAGAACGTCAGGTCGGGCTGTCCGAGGACATTCTGCGGTTCATGACAGTGCGCGTCGATACGCTCGAGGAAGGTCCGTCGGCGATGATGCGCCGCAACGAGAGCCGCGAGCGCGACGGCGAGCGCGGCGGCGACCGTGACCGCCCGCGCGGCGACCGGCCCGACCGTGACCGCGCTGACCGCGGCGGTGATCGGGGTGACCGGCCGCGCGGCGGCGATCGCCCCGGCGGTGGCTTTGGCGGCAATGATCGTGGCGGCGGCTTCCGCCCGCGACCGGCCTGAAGGTAGATATTTATGGGACGTCCATTCTTCCGCCGCCGCAAGAGCTGCCCGTTCTCGGGACCGAACGCACCGGTCATCGACTATAAGGACGTACGTCTGCTGCAGGGCTTCGTCTCCGAGCGCGGCAAGATCGTGCCGAGCCGCATCACCGCCGTTTCCGGCAAGAAGCAGCGCGAGCTGGCGCAGGCGATCAAGCGTGCCCGCCACATCGGCCTGCTGCCGTTCCTCGTTAAGTAAGGAGCCCACGAGATGGATGTGATCCTGCTCGAACGCGTCGACAAGCTCGGCAACATCGGCGACGTCGTCAACGTCAAGCCCGGCTTCGCGCGTAATTTCCTGTTGCCCCGTCACAAGGCGCTGCGCGCGTCGGAAGCCAACCGCAAGCGCTTCGAAGCCAACCGCTCGCAGATCGAGGCCGACAACGCCGGCCGCCGCGACGCTGCCAAGGTCGACTCGGCCGGTATCGACGGCAAGTCGATCACGCTGATCCGGCAGGCGTCGAACACCGGACAGCTCTACGGTTCGGTCGCCGCGCGCGACCTCGCCGAGGCGCTCACCGAAGACGGTGCCAAGGTCGGCCGCAACCAGGTCGTCCTCGACCGCCCGATCAAGGCGCTCGGCCTGTACGATGTCAAGATTGCGCTGCACCCCGAGGTCGTGGTGATGATCAAGGTCAACATCGCGCGCTCGCCGGAGGAAG
>JAYTHJ010000308.1:0-2837 GCA_043732725.1 Sphingomonadaceae bacterium
CTACGCCGACATCGGGCTGTTCTCGGTATACATGGCGACCGCCAAGCGGGACGCGGCGCGCGCCGTCGCGCTAGCCGAAACCGTGCTGACGCAGTGTGCCGCGAATCTTGAGCCCGCCGAATTAGCGCGCGCCAAGGCGCAGCTCCGCGCCGGGCTGCTGATGGCGCTCGAGGCTCCCGGCGGCTGGGCGGAATACCTCGCGCGGCAGCTGCTGGTGCACGGCCGCATCGACTCGCCCGCCGCGATCGTCGCGCGCATCGAGGCGTGCAGCGTCGACGAGGTCCGCGCCGCGGGCAAGGCGGTGCTCAGCGGTCCGCTGGCACGCGCCGACGTCGGGGCGGCGGCGCTGAAACGCGCGGCGTGAATGAACTTACGACGCTGATTGCCGAGCCGTGGGCCGACTACGGTCTGCTCGACAGCGGTCATGGCCGCAAGCTCGAACGCTACGGGCCATACTGCTTCATCCGCCCCGAACCACAGGCATTATGGTCGCCGGCCAGCGCCGACTGGCAAGCCGACGGCGAGTTCATCGGCGGCGCGGACGAGGACGGCGGCGGGCGCTGGCGGCTTCACGCCCGCGTCGCCGCCAGCTGGGAGCTGAGCCGCGGCGACATCAGGTTTCGCGCCAGCAACACGCCGTTCCGCCATCTCGGCTTTTTCCCCGATATGGCGGTCCATTGGGATTGGATGCGCGCACAACTCGCCCCAGGCGCGAGCGTCCTCAACCTGTTCGGCTATACCGGCGTCGGCAGCCTCGCGTGCGCCGCCGCCGGAGCCAGCGTCACGCATGTCGATGCCTCGAAGAAAGCCGTCGCGGCGGCGCAGGACAATCAGCGGCTGAGCGGGCTGAGCGCTGCTCCAGTCCGCTGGCTCGTCGACGACGCGCTCAAGTTCACGCGTCGCGAAGTCCGGCGCGGCAAACGCTACGACGGCATCATCCTCGATCCGCCCAAGTTCGGCCGCGGTCCCGAGGGCGAGGTCTGGGAGCTGTACGCCGGGCTGCCCGAGCTGATTACGCTCGCGCGCCGGCTGCTGACCCCCGACAGCGCCTTCCTTGTTCTCACCGTCTACGCGGTCCGCATGTCGGCGCTTGCGATTGGCGGCCTGCTCGGCGAAGCGCTGGCCGATCTCGGCGGCAGTATCACCGCCGGAGAAATGGCGGTGCGCGAGGCGTCGCGCGACCGTTTGCTGCCGACGGCGATCTTTGCGCGCTGGCAGCGCGACACCGCCGCGCTACCCGGGAACGGCGCCGCTCGTTAAGTCGCGCGGGACCGGCGTGACAGCACTGCAGAGGGCACACTGAATTGGGTAAAGTGATTGGGATCGACACCGCTTCGATTGGCCAGGGTTCGATTGGCCAGGGTTCGATCGGCATTGCGGCGCGCAGCGAGCATCTGACGGCGACGCGCCACCGTAAGATGGCGCGGTCGCAGCACGCCTATGTGCGCGGTAGTACGGTGAAGTTCTATGAGTGGCTCGATGCCAGCGCGGGCAAGATCCCGCAGGGGCCTTCGGTGTGGATTTGCGGTGACTGCCACCTCGGCAACCTCGGGCCGTTGGCCGATGCGCACGGGCACGTCGCGATCCAGATCCGCGACCTCGACCAGACCGTGATCGGCAATCCGGCGCACGATATCATCCGGCTGACGCTGTCGCTGGCCTCGGCGGCGCGCGGCTTCGATCTGCCCGGCGCGATCACGGCGCGAATCGTCGAGGCGGTAATCGCGGGTTATTGCGAAGCTATCGCCGGTGCAGCGGTTCCCGATGCCGACGCGCCCGACGCGGTCAAGGCGCTGCTCAAGCTGTCGACCCGGCGCAAGTGGCGGCATCTCGCCAAAGAACGCATCGGCGATAGTACCCCGTCGATCCCGCTCGGCTCCAAATACTGGGCGCTGAGCGATGACGAGCACGAGGCACTGGCAGCGCTGTTGACTGATCCCGCGGTGGTGCTGAAATTGCGGGCGTGGCAACTGAAGGTGAACGAAAGCGGGATTGCGCTGCTCGACGCCGCTTATTGGATGAAGGGCTGCAGTTCGCTCGGACAGTTGCGCTATGCCGCCATTGCCGGGGTCGGCAAGCCCGGGCCTCAGCATCTCGGTAAGCTATGCCTGCTCGACATCAAGGAAGCCGTGCGCGCCGCCGCGCCACGCGATGCAGCCGCCGACATGCCGCGCGACAACGCCGAGCGCATCGTCACCGGAGCCACCGCGCTGTCGCCCCACCTTGGCGAGCGGATGATCGCGGCGCGGCTGCTCGGCAAGCCGGTCGTTGTCCGCGAGCTGATGCCGCAAGACCTCAAGCTCGAGATCGCGCGGCTGACGCCTGCCGATACGGCTGCGGTGGCGCAATATCTCGGCGGCGTCGTGGGCACCGCACACGGCCGTCAGCTCGATGTGAGCCAGCGTAAGTCATGGGCGCGCGAGCTGACCGAGAACCGCTCGAAGACGCTCGATGCACCGTCGTGGCTGTGGGCCAATGTTGTCGAGCTGGTCGCGCTCCACGAGGCGGCGTATCTCGAACACTGCCGCCGTCATCTGGCCGAGGCGGCGTAGCGCAGCATTCCGGACGCCGCATTGCTACGTCTACCGACTGAAACGGTATTGCAACAACACACTGCTTGACCAATTCGGCTCAATCGAGAACACTCTTTCGCAAGAATATTTTTGGGAGGACTCGGGTGGCTACGATCGTCGAACCAGCACTCGCGCGACATCATGTTGCGACGCACGACGAAAAGCTGATCATCGGCGCGTCATCGCTTGGCACCGTGTTCGAGTGGTATGACTTCTACCTCTACGGGCTGCTCGCCAGCTATATCGCCACGAAGTTCTTCTCGG
>JAYTHJ010000309.1:0-9410 GCA_043732725.1 Sphingomonadaceae bacterium
CGGCTTGTGTTGTCGTTCCGTCGTTCTGGGATGCCTACCACGCTCCCGGTGATTGGGCGAAGCTGGCATGGTGGGTTCATGACCACTTGCCGTATTCCAGATTGTACTTTTTTCCGAAATATTGGGCTTTCAACATAACCTGGAGCGACCAGCCGGAACAGCAGATTACAAGCTATCCGAAGCCAACAGGCATCCTGACGCGTGCTGAATGGGAAAACAACACCGGCTCGCATGAACCGGAATGGCGTGGGATCGTCGACGGCTGTAGAGTTGCTGCGCCGATTTTCACGGCAGCGGAGTGATTGCTTTCCCTCTCCCTTCAGGGGAGAGGGAGGAGCCCGCGCGACTTTCGGCGTGGGAGGGTGAGGGTAGCTTCTCACCGCGAAGAACCCTCACCCTCCCACCTGCTGGAGAACGCAGGCGGGCCCCTCCCTCTTCCCATAAAGGAGAGGGGAAGTGGAGAAAGACCGATGACCGACAACACCCTCGCCGACTGGGCAGACCTCGCCGCCAAGGAAACCAAGGCGCGCGACCTCGACTGGCGCACGCCCGAGGGGATCACCGTCAAGCCGCTGTACACCGCGGCCGACGTTACCGCTGAACCTGGGCTGCCGGGCTTCGCGCCGTTCACCCGCGGGGTGAAGGCGACGATGTACGCCGGGCGGCCGTGGACGATCCGGCAATATGCGGGGTTTTCGACGGCGGCAGCGTCGAATGCGTTCTACCGGCGCAACCTCGCGGCGGGGCAAAAGGGCCTGTCAGTAGCATTCGATCTCGCTACCCACCGCGGCTATGACAGCGACCATCCGCGCGTCGCGGGCGATGTCGGCAAGGCGGGCGTTGCGATCGACTCGGTCGAGGACATGAAGCTGCTGTTCGACGGCATCCCGCTCGACAAGATGTCGGTCAGCATGACGATGAACGGCGCGGTGATCCCGTGTCTGGCGTTCTACATCGTCGCCGCCGAGGAGCAGGGCGTGTCGCCCGACAAGCTCGAGGGGACAATCCAGAACGATATCCTGAAGGAGTTCATGGTCCGCAACACTTACATCTATCCGCCGGCGCCTTCGATGCGCATCGTTGCCGATATCATCGAGTTCACTGGCCGGCACATGCCGCGGTACAACTCAATCTCGATCAGCGGCTATCATATGCACGAGGCCGGCGCGACGCAGCTGCAGGAACTGGCGTTCACGCTGGCCGACGGCATGGAATATGTCCGCGCCGCGCAGGCGAAGGGGCTCGACGTCGATGCGTTCGCGCCGCGGCTGAGCTTCTTTTTCGCCATCGGCATGAACTTCTTCATGGAAGTCGCCAAGCTACGCGCCGCGCGGCTGCTGTGGGCGCGGATCATGGGCGAGTTCGGCGCGAAGGATCCGAAGTCGCTGATGCTGCGAACGCATTGCCAGACCAGCGGCGTCTCGCTCACCGAGCGCGACCCGTACAACAACGTCGTCCGCACCACGATCGAGGCGCTCGCGGCGGTGCTCGGCGGCACGCAGTCGCTGCACACCAACGCGCTCGACGAGGCGATCGCGTTGCCGACCGAGTTTTCCGCCCGGATTGCGCGCAATACGCAGCTGGTACTTGCCGAGGAGACCGGCATCACGCGCGTCGTCGATCCGCTCGGCGGCAGCTATTATGTTGAGGCGCTGACGCAGGAATTGGCCGACAAGGCGTGGGCGCTGATCGCCGAGGTCGAGGCGCTTGGCGGCATGACCAAGGCGGTCGAGAGCGGCATGCCCAAGCTGCGTATCGAGGAATCCGCCGCCGCCAAGCAGTCGGCGGTCGACCGCGGCGAGACCGTCGTCGTCGGCGTCAACAAATACGCTCCCGCCAGCGACGACGCGATCGACATCATGGACGTCGATGCGGAAGCGGTGCGCGACAGCCAGCTCGGGCGGCTGGCGACGCTGCGCGCCAATCGCGACGATGCCAAGGTCGAGGCGGCGCTGCAGGCGTTGCGCGACGGTGCGGCGGGCAGCGCCAACCTGCTGGCGCTGGCGGTCGTGGCGGCGCGGGTACGCTGCACGCTCGGCGAGATCTCATCGGCGCTCGAAGACGTCTTTGGGCGGCACTTTGCGGTCGTCAGGATGGTCACCGGCGTCTACGGCGAGGCTTACGGCGGCGACCCAGGCTTTGCGCGCGTCCAAGCGGGCATCGCCGCGTTCGAACAGCGCAAGGGCCGCCGCCCGCGCGTGCTGATCGCCAAGATGGGCCAGGACGGCCACGACCGCGGCGCCAAGGTCGTCGGCAGCGCCTTCGCCGACCTTGGCTTCGAGGTGACGGTCGGCCCGCTGTTCCAGACACCTTCGGAAACCGCGACGCTGGCGGACGCGCTCGACGTCGACATCGTCGGCGCGTCGAGCCTCGCCGCCGGACACAAGTCGCTGATCCCCGAACTGATCGCCGCGCTGAAGGCCGACGGTCGCGGCGATATCCGGGTAATCGTCGGCGGCGTTATTCCCGCGCAGGATTACGACTTCCTACGCGCGGCGGGTACCGCAGCGATCTTCGGCCCGGGGACCAACATTGTCGCAAGCGCAGCCGAACTGCTCCGCTTGCTCGGGCATAACCTGCCGCCGGAGGGACTGGACGAGGCGGCGGAGTAGGCTGCCTTGCGCCGACGTACCGACAGGAACGCGTGACGGAGATAGCGAGGCAACAGATCGGGATCGTTTCGATCGGCGACTCGGCTGGTGTCATCCTGCCGAAGGAACTGCTGGTCGCATTTCTGGAAGCCAATACGTGGGCGATGCCCGCATGAGCATCGTCAGCACCTCGCCCGCGCGTGTCGGGATCGCCTAGGCCAACTGTCGTGCCGGGCGCTTTCGGGCGGTATCCAGCGAGACCGACTTCATCCCGCTACCCGATGACGCCGCCAGCGACGGCAAGGTTTCAAAGGGCAGCCCGACCAGCTAGTACTTAGCGATGTTCATCCGTCTGACTGGAACGATGTCCGTTGCCGGGCAGCTAGCGGCCGCCGATATGGCCGCTGCCGCTGCGGCGGGCTACGTCGCCGTGGTCAACAACCGGCCCGATCGCGAAGTTTCCGGGCAGCCCACGGGAGCCGACATTGCCGCGGCAGCAGCGGCGGCGGGATTGCGCTATGCCACGATTCCGGTCGGCGCGGCGGGGCTTGGCCCGGCGCAGATCGAGGCGATGGCGGCGGTACTGGCGGACAGCAGCGGTCCGGTGCTGGCGTTCTGCCGCTCGGGAACGCGGTCGACGCATCTGTGGGCGCTGGCGGCGGCACAGCTTGGCGGCGACCCCGACGTCATCGTTGAGGCTGCATCGAGCGGCGGCTACGACATCGCCGGACTGCGGCCGGCGTTGGCCCAACTAAGCCGCAAGCCGTGATTTTCGTCTCCTTGCTGGCGGTGGTGACGCTCGCCTTGTTCGCCCGGGCGCTCGGGTTCGCCGCCGCGCCGGTGCTCGATGCCGATACCGCCCGCGCCGAGGTTGCTGCCGCGCTGCCTGGCTTCGTGCAGGGTGAGGTCGCACTCGACGCCGCCGGTCGCGGCGCGCTGGTCGAGGCGTGCGACGGGCGGCTGGCGCTGGTGCGCCCACATGGTGACCGCTGGGTGGTCCGGCAACTCGATCACGCCGCGGCTGAACTTGCCGCGCCGTGCCTAACACTGCGGTTGCGCGAGCCGATGTTCGCGCCGACGACACTCGATCTTGGCGCCAGCGCGGCGCGCTGGGCAGCGAAGTTCGACGGTTTGGCAACCGGCGGTTCCGCGCAGCTCGCCGTGCACACCTCGCTTCGCGCCGTCTGATGCATCATCTGCCCAACCCGACCGATTATGCGCTGCCTGGCTTTGTCGCGTTGATCCTTGTCGAAATGGTTGCGATCCGCGGCGGTATCCGCGGCCGCTACGACTGGCGCGATAGCCTGACCTCGCTGACGCTCGGCCTCGGCAGTACGCTGGCCGCGGTGGTGTTCGGCGGCATCATCGTCGGCTGGTACCATTGGCTTTACAGCTTCCGGCTGCTCGACATCCCGCTGACATGGTGGTCGGCAGTGCTGTGCTTCGTCGGCGACGACTTCTGTTATTACTGGTTCCACCGCAGCGCGCACCGCGTCCGATGGTTCTGGGCGAGCCATATCGTCCATCATTCGAGCCAGCACTATAATCTGACGACGGCGCTGCGGCAGACGTGGACCGGGTTCATCTCCGCCAGCTTCGCCTTCCGGCTGCCGCTGCTGCTGCTCGGCTTCGATCCGCGGCTGGTACTGTTCGTCGCCGGGCTGAACCTCGTCTATCAGTTCTGGGTGCATACCGAGGCGGTTCACCGCCTGCCATTGGGACTCGAATACTGGCTCAATACGCCGTCGCACCACCGCGTCCATCACGGTAGCAATCCGCGTTATCTCGACCGCAACTATGGCGGCGTCTTCATCGTCTGGGATCGGCTATTCGGCACCTTCGAGCCCGAACATGCCGATGAGCCGGTGCGTTACGGCATCGTCAAGAACCTCGCCAGCTTCAACCCATTATGGGCGGCGACGCACGAATGGTGGGCGATCGCGGGCGACGTCTGGAGTGCGCCCGACTGGCGCTCACGTTGGCACTACGTCGTTGGACCGCCCGGCTGGAGCGCCGACGGCAGCCCCGACACCGCCGATGTTATCCGCGCCACGTGGGAAGCGGGGCGTGCTGCTGGTGTCCTCCCTAAGCGGGAAGACAAGATCACCCCGGCTTCTTGAATCGGTAGGCGAACTGGTCGGTCTTGCCGCGGATCGCGGGATCGAAAACCACCGCAGTGTGCGGATCGGCGGGGTTCGCCAGCACCTTGCTCTCGCCGTCGAAGACGAAGCCCGCCGCGGTGACTTCGGCCTTGACCATCGCGGGGTCGATCCGGTGCAGCGATTTGGTCGCGGTGTCGCCCGAACCGGCCAGCGCGACATGGTCGACGATGACGTAATAACCGCCGGCCTTGAGCGCCGCGAACACCGCCTTGTTAAGCCCGGCGACGGTGCCGGGCGCGGCATTGTGGAGGTCATGATAGTTCTGCGCGGTCCAGAACACGTCGGCGTTGGCGGCGGCGGCATCGGTGACGGCGTTGATGACGGTGATATCGCCGTAAGCGGCGTCGCTGCCAAGCGCGGTGATCATTGCCGCGCCTGCGGGATCATGCCCCGCCGCCGCTGTAGGGACGACCGCGACGACGCTGCCGCCGGGCTTGACCGCGACCGCGAACAGCCGCGTGAAGTAACCGTGTCCGGGGATGAAATCGACGACTTTGCTGCCGTGGCCGATATGCGCGAAGTCGATCATCGCCGCCGGATGCCGGGCGGCATCATGCGCGGTATCCTCGGCCGGGCGGTGCGTATCGGCGACGGCAGCCGCGGTCTGCGCAACCGCGGCACCAGTCGTCGCGAGCAGGATGCCGGCGAGAACGAAATTCAAGCGGCGCATGTCGGTTCCCCTTTAGTATTTCAAACAGATTAGCAGCTCGCTTCGATGAAAACGATCCTAAATAGTTGGCGATAGACCGATCTGTCTGCTTCTGCTGCGCTCCCACGTTCGGGGACGGGCCGGGGTGGCGCCGTTTAGGAACCGCTCAGCCGACCCGATTATCTACCTAGAGCGTCAAGGCAGTCAGCAACATTCAACCAGTCCAGCGCGCGTTACCCCACCCTCGCTCCCGTCCTCAATGTTGCTTCGCCCACCGCGCCTCGAGCTGCGCTTGCATGTCGTTGCCGGTCCGCGCCCGCACCAGCGACACCCCCTCCATGTCGACGGCAGCCCCGCGCAGCAACCGCGGGCGCAGCGCATAACCGATATCGTAGATCGCGTGGTCGGTATGCGCGACCCCGTCGACGACGAAGTTCGTCTCGATGCCGACCGCCAGCCGGTGCGCGCGCGGCCCGGCTTTGCCCGCCTTGACCGCTTGCCGCAGTCCGTCCTCGAACCAGCCCGCTTCGATCCGCGCGTTGCCCGTCGTCTCGACCGGGGCGGCGCGGACGGCGGCCGGGAAGCGCACGGTCTGCGTCTCGATGACTTGCTCGGCGTGCGCCGGATGCAGCGTCAGCTGCTGGCGGTCGTCGCTGATCGTCCCGCTGAGCAGCAGCGATGCATTCGCCGTGCTGCCCGGAGCCGCGATGGGCGGCGGATTATGCTGACTACGCGCATGGTCCTGATGCGCGTCCCAGAAGCTCGCGGCCGAGATCAGCAGCGCCAGCACCGCGACGATCTCGCCGAACGTCATCCACCGGCGGCGGCGCGCGGCACCGGTATCGACGGGCGTGGTCATGCGGTAACTCCGATCAGTGAAAATATTGACATTTAGTGCCAGATAAGTTAGCACAATTGAGTATGAACATTATTGGCCGTGACGCATCGAACTACCGCATAAACGGCGGTCGCCGCCAGTGCAGCGCGAGCTGCAGTCACGTGGTCGGAACTCTCGTTGGTTCGCGCAATCTGTGTGTCAAAAGAGCCGTAAAATCGGGATTACCGCGCCGAATTGGGTGTGTCGTAAGAGTCTCCAAACATGCCGTTGACGCCGCGCCGCGATCATGGCCCATTGCGCACGTTCGGCGGACCGCCGTCGTCAGCATGGGAAACGCATGATCCGGACCGCTATTGTTGCACTCGCCGCGCTTGGCGTATCGCCGCCGCTGATGGCCCAGACGCCGCCCGCCGATCCGTTCCTGTGGCTCGAAGCCGTGTCGTCGCCGCGCGCGATGGCGTGGGTCGAGGCGCGCAACGCCTATAGCACTGGAGTCCTCGAAGCCGATCCGCGCTATCCGGTGCTGTATCAGGAAGCGCTGGCGATTGCGGGGGCGAAGGACCGCATTCCGCAGCCCAAGTTCGTCCACGGTGCGATCTACAATTTCTGGCAGGATCCCGACCATCTACGTGGTATCTGGCGCAAGACCAGTCTCGCCGATTATCGCAATGCCGCGCCAGATTGGACGACGGTGCTCGACATCGATGCGCTCAACACCGCCGAAGGCAAAAGCTGGGTCTGGCACGGGGCCGAGTGTCTCAAGCCCGACGAGAAGCGCTGTCTGATTTCGTTGTCGAACGGCGGCGAGGATGCGGCTGAGGTTCGCGAGTTCGATCTCGACACCGGCAGCTTCGTTGCCGACCGCGCCTTCCACCTGCCGCGCGGCAAGCACCGGGTGGCGTGGGAGGATGCCGACCACCTGCTGATCGCCAGTGAGTGGACGCCGGGCGACCTGACGCCGTCAGGCTACCCGTACATCATCAAGCGCCTGACCCGCGGCGAGCCGCTCAGCGCCGCCGTCGAGGTCTATCGCGGCAGCAAGAGCGATGGCGGCTACGGCGTCAGCCCGACCGTGCTGCGCGACAGCGCCGGGCGCCAGCTCGCGGTCATCGAGCGGCCGCTCGATACGTTCCGGCAGGAGACTTATGTGCTGACGGCCAAGGGGGCCGAGCGCCTCGCGATGCCCGGCAAGGTCGCAGTTATCGGCCTGGTCGACGGGCGCGTCATCCTACAGCTCGACGAAGCCTGGCCGGCAGCGGGGCCGCAGTTCAAGGCCGGGGCGCTGGCGCAGCTCGACCTCGCGGCGGTCAAGGCTGATCCGGCGCATCCGCAACCGTCGCTGATCTGGTCGCCGGGGCCGCGCGAGGCGCTAGACGGTACCGGGACGACCAAGGACAAGCTGCTCGTCGCGACGCTCGACAACGTCCGCGGCCGCGCTTGGGTCTACACGCCGGTCAAGGCAGGAGGGTGGACGCGAGCCCCGATCGCGGTACCCGACAACCTCGCGGTCGGCTTCGAGGCTGCCGACGAGCACTCGAACCTTGCGTTCCTCAGCACCAGCGGCTTCCTGACGCCGCCGGCGCTGGCGCTGACCGACGCGGCGACGATGACCTCGACCCGCGTCAAGACGCTGCCCGCCAAGTTCGATGCGTCGCGCGATGTGGTCGAGCAGTTCGAGGCAGTGTCGACCGACGGGACGAAGATCCCGTACTTCGTTGTCCACCGCCGCGACATCAAATACGATGGCTCGACCCCAACCCTGCTCAACGCCTACGGCGGCTTTCAGGTCAGCGAGACGCCGAACTACTCCGCCGTCACCGGCAAGCTCTGGCTCGAGCGCGGCGGCGCGTACGTGCTGGCGAATATCCGCGGCGGCGGCGAGTTCGGCCCGGCGTGGCACGAGGCCGGGCTGACCACCAAACGTCAGATTATCTACGACGACTTCGCCGCGGTCGGGCGCGATCTGATCGCGCGCAAGATCACCTCGCCGCGGCGGCTCGGCATCGAGGGCGGCTCGAACGGCGGACTGCTGATGGGGGTCGAGTTCACCCAGCATCCCGAGCTCTGGCACGCTGTCGTCATCCAGGTGCCGCTGCTCGATATGATCCGTATCGGCAAGATCGCCGCCGGAGCCTCATGGCAGGGCGAGTACGGCGACGTCGAGGCCGACCCGGCGGTGATGGCGTTCTGGTTGAAGACCTCGCCGTACCAGAACCTGCGCGACGGCGTCGCTTACCCGGAGCCGTTCATCTTTACGACGACGAAGGACGACCGCGTCGGGCCGCAACACGCCCGCAAGTTCGCCGCCAAGCTCGAGGCAATGGGACTGAAGTTTTATTACTACGAGAACACCGAAGGCGGCCACGGCTCGGGAGCCGACCTCAAGCAGACCGCGCGGACGACGGCGCTGACGATGACCTACCTGCAACGCAAATTGATGCAGTGAAGGGCGGCTTATAAACTCGCTTGGGGACGCGCGGTGGAGTGGTGAGGATGGTGCGCCCGAAAGGCGCCAACCGTTCAACTGAAAACAATTAGTTAGAGCGGCTAACCGGCCTAATTCTCGTATTGATAATGGTTGGGAACAACCGGGAACGGGTGTACCGAAGCGAACCGCCGCCCATGATGCCGCTGTTTCGGGGAGCTTGACGGCAACCGTAACAGCGGCGAGTACCAACGGCTGCGACGTCCCACGGCACGTCTTCAATACCGCATCCGCGCAGTCCCGTCTAACCGGCGCGTCCTACCGCTGTTGCGCCGTACAGGTTGCGCATGAGCCTCGCTCAGGAAATCACCCTAGCAATGGGCGGCGACTATACCGGACACACCGGCACCTTACCGATGCCAAGCCACAGCCCCGACGACCGGGGGACGAGCGTTCGGGATGAGCCGGGCGCGCCGGATGGCGTAATCATCAACACCTTTAACGGCGGCGATCCGTTGCAGGTGAAGGATATACTTCGCGCTAAGGGCATATTGCCGCCACGCGCTAAGCTGCGCACTAAAGACGTCGGCGGTCCCCACGTGTACCGCGATGCCAACACTGCACCCGTCTTCCGCGTGGTCCGCAAGAGAGGTGGCTCGGTTTGTCTGAACAGGCCCGCGCGATTTCTAAGTGGAGCGGCTGCCGGTTTCATGCCGCTGCGAGAAGCGGTTGGTTGAAGTAGACG
>JAYTHJ010000310.1:0-24817 GCA_043732725.1 Sphingomonadaceae bacterium
ATTCGGTGCGATACTGATCGGCACAAATGTGATGTTGTATCTGCTATGGGCTCTCCGGCGACGCAACTTGCAGTCGCATTAGCGACCCGCAAAGGCAGATCGATGGCACTCGTCGAAGTCGAAACATTGTACGACCGCATGACGGCGGAGATCGCGCGCGGGCGGCTCGAGGCGGCTGGCATCGAAGCGGTGCTGTTCGACGCCGGCATCGTCTCGTTGATCGGCGGCGGACTATCGGGCGTCCGCGTCATGGTCGCCGATGACGATGCCGACGCGGCGCGCGCGCTCCTCGGTGATTGTACGTGAGCCCGCTGGCGCGTCAAATCTTGCCGCCTGAACCCTTGCGCATCGCGCTCGCGCTCGGCGGCGGGGCGGGGCTCGGCTGGGCGCACATCGGCGTGCTGCGGGCACTGCTGGCGCGCGGTGTGGTGATCGATGCGGTCGCCGGTACGTCGATCGGCGCGCTCGCTGCGGTGTGTCTCGCCGCTGACCAGCTCGACACGCTCGAGATATTGGCGCGTTCCGTCAATCTGCGGAAGGTCGTGCGTTTCCTCGACGTCAACCTGCGCCGCGGCTCGCTGCTCGGCGGGCGAGCAGTAGCACGCGAACTCCGCAAGCACTTCGGTGACCTGCGGCTGGAGGCGCTGGCGATGCCCTGCGCCGTGCTCGCCGCCGATCTCGTCTCCGGGGCCGAGGTCGTACTGACGAGCGGCAGCATCGTCGACGCGGTGCGCGCCTCGATCGCTATCCCCGGCATCTTTCCACCGGTGCGGCAGGGCGACATGGTGCTGGTCGACGGCGGCGTGCTGAACCCGGTACCGGTTCGCGCTGTCCGCGCGCTGAGCACCGCGCCGGTCATCGCGGTCAATCTGCAGGACGACTACTGCCGCCGCGCCGCGGTCGGCATGCCGCAGCACAAGCGCGTCCTCACCCCGATGCGCGTTGGGCGTGCCGGGATCAGCCTGCTGATGGCACAACTAGCGCGCCAGTCGCTGGCGCTCGATCCGCCCGAGCTCGAACTGGCGCTGGCGGTCGGGCATATTCATGTTCGCAATTTCACCAAGGCGCACGAGTTGATCGACATCGGCGCAGCAGCGGTCGAGGCGCACTGGGCAACGATCGAGGCGCTTGCAACGCCTAGCAAATGGGCAGCCGACTAGCACTGCCGCTTTTTTTGGCAATGGCAAGATCGCGGCGGCAGCGTGATTACTGCAGCGCAGCAACAGCTCGGGTTGGCACGGTCTATGCAAAGCATGGGCCGGAGGGCCAGCATGAAACTCATCATCGCGATCATCAAACCGTTCAAGCTCGACGAAGTGCGTGACGCGCTGACCGCTGCGGGGGTGCAGGGCATGACCGTGTCCGAGGTCAAGGGCTTCGGTCGCCAGAAAGGCCAGACCGAGATCTATCGCGGGGCCGAATACACCACCAACATGGTCCCCAAGATCAAGCTCGAGATCGTCGTCGAGAGCAGCATCGCCGCCACGGTCGTCGAAGCGATCCAGCAGACCGCGCACACCGGCAGCATCGGCGACGGCAAGATTTTCACCATGGACGTCGCGTCGGCGGTGCGCATCCGCACCGGCGAAACCAACGAAACCGCATTGTAAGGGGGTCGCAGACCATGAACCAACGGACTTTGACCGGCCCGACGGGGAGAGCCGTCGCGCTCGCCTTGCTTAGTGGGTCGGCGCTGCTGCTCGCTGGACCGGCACTTGCGCAAGCCATGGCTGCCGCGGCACCCGCCGTTGCCGCCGCCGCACCGCCCGCGCCCGTCCCTAACAAAGGCGATACCAGCTGGATGCTGATCTCGACCGTGCTGGTACTGCTGATGTCGGTGCCGGGCCTCGCGCTGTTCTACGGCGGGTTGGTGCGGACCAAGAACATGCTCAGCGTGCTGACGCAGGTATTCATGATTGTCGCGATCGTGTCGCTGCTGTGGGTGACCTACGGCTACTCGATGGCGTTCACCAGCGGCGGCACCGGCACATTCGCGCCGTTCGTCGGCAGCCTCGACAAGCTGTTCCTCAAGGGCGTCACCTCGGATTCGGTCGCCGCGACCTTCTCGAATGGCGTCGTCATTCCCGAATACGTCTACATCGCGTTCCAGATGACGTTCGCCTGCATCACTCCGGCGCTGATCATCGGGGCGTTCGCCGAGCGTGTGAAGTTCTCGGCGCTGATGGTGTTCATGGTGCTGTGGGTGACGGTGGTCTACTTCCCGATCGCGCACATGGTCTGGTATTGGCCCGGCCCCGACAGCCTGAAGGCGACGCCGCACGATGTCGGCTATGCCTATGGGCTGGGCGTGCTCGACTTCGCCGGCGGAACGGTCGTCCATATCAACGCCGGTATCGCCGGGCTGATGGGCTGCCTCGTCATCGGCAAGCGCACCGGCTACGGCAAGGAAGCGATGCCGCCGCATAGTCTCGTCATGACAATGATCGGGGCGTCGCTGCTGTGGGTCGGCTGGTTCGGCTTCAACGCGGGGTCCAACCTCGAATCGAACGGCGTCACCGGCGTCGCCTTCCTCAACACCTTCGTCGCGACATCGGCGGCGGCGGTGTCGTGGATCATCGTCGAGCACATCATCAAGGGTAAGCCGAGCCTGCTCGGCGGCGTCACCGGCGCGGTTGCCGGGCTTGTCGCAGTTACCCCGGCGAGCGGCTACGCCGGGCCGATGGGCTCGATCGTCCTCGGACTGCTGGTTTCGCCGGTAAGCTACTTCTTCTGCACCGCCGTGAAAGACCGGTTCAAGTACGACGACTCGCTCGATGTATTCGGCGTCCACTGCATCGGCGGCATCGTCGGCGCGCTGCTGACCGGCATCCTTGCCGCCCCGGCGCTCGGCGGCCAGGGCATCCTCGACTACACCGTCATCCCGGCAGTACTGCCGAAGACCCAGTACGATTATCTCGGTCAGCTGTGGATCCAGGCGCAGGGAGTCATCCTGACGCTGACCTGGTCATCAATTGGCTCGACCATCCTGTTCATCCTCGTCGACAAAACTATGGGCTTACGCCCGGCGGTCGAGGGCGAGCGCGAAGGGCTCGACATCACCGAGCATGGTGAGCGCGCTTACAATTATTGAGTTCCTCCCCAAGGGAAACAAACTGGCCCGGCGGTGCAAACCGCCGGGCCTTTTTTTATGACCGAGGCTGAAGCAGTCCTCGGCTATTCGCTTTCCGCCACCGCCCACCCCGGTGCGCCGCTGTCCAGCGTCGCCAGGAATTCCGCCGCGCTCGCCCGCGTCGCGGCTTGCTTCGCCGGCGCCATGCCGTCCCACGTCACGACGCTGCGCACCATCCGATTGTTACCGCGCAGCAGGTCGGCGTGGCGGGCGATAAAGTCCCAGTACAGCGCGTTGAACGGGCACGCGTCGGGCCCGGTCTTGGCTTTCACGTCGTAGCGGCAGCGCCCGCAATGGTCCGACATGCGGTCGATATACGCCCCGCTCGCGGCGTAGGGCTTCGACCCGAGCACGCCACCGTCGGCGAACTGGCTCATGCCGTGGACGTTGGGCAATTCGACCCATTCATAGGCGTCGGCATAAACGACAAGAAACCACGCCTCGATCTCGCGCGGCGTCACCCCGATCAGCAGCGCGAACAGCCCGAGCACCATCAGCCGCTGGATATGATGCGCATATGCCAGCCGTTTGGTCGCATCGACCGCGAAGGCGACGCAGCGCATCTCGGTGTCGCCTGTCCAGTAGAAGCTCGGCAGCGGGCGCGTCGCCCCGAGTGCATTCGACTTCGCATAATCAGGGCCGTAGTAAAAATAGATGCCGCGGACATATTCGCGCCAGCCGATGATCTGCCGGATGAAGCCTTCGACGGCGTTGAGCGGAGCCTTGCCGAGCGTGTAGGCATCCGCTGCCGCCTGCGCGACTTCGAGCGGCAACAGCAATCCGCAATTCAGATACGGCGATATCCACGCATGGTACAGGATGTCCTGCCCCTCGACGATCGCGTCCTGGTAGTCGCCGAACTTCGCCAACGCAGTCTCGATGAAGCAGCTCAGCGCCGACAACGCCTGCGTCCGTGTCACCGCGAAATCGAACGGCTCGAGGTCGCCGAAATGATCGCCGAACCGCGCCGCGACCAGCGCCATCACCTCGCGCGTAATCGCGTCGGGCTCGAAGCGCTCGACCGCCGGGTAGTTCAGCCCGCGCGGCGGCCGCTTGCGGTTCTCGGTGTCGTAGTTCCACCGGTTGCCCTCGGGCTGGCCTGCCTTCATAAGCAGTCCGGTCTGCTTGCGCATCAGCCGGTAGAAATCCTCCATGACCAACCGCTTGCGGTTGCCTGCCCAGTCGTTGAAGTCGGCGCGGCTGCATAGGAAGCGGTCGTCGGGCAGCACCGCGACCGGCAGTTGCAGCAGCTTCGCCCAGCTGTCGATCATATCTTGCACCCGCCATTCGCCCGCCTCGACGATGCGGATGCCGATCGCGCCGTGGCGCTTGGCGGCGCGCCCGACCTCGCCGGTGAAGCTCCCGCTATTGCCGCTATCGTCAAGCTTGACGTAATCGACTGTCCAACCCTCGGCGCGGCGCTCTTCGGCGAAATGGCGCATCGCAGTGAAGATCAGTGCGATTTTCTTCTTGTGATGGCGGACATAGGCCGCCTCCGCGCCGACCTCGACCATCAACAGCACGGCATCGGCGGGATCGATCGCGCGCAAGCTGGCGATAGACGGCGACAGTTGATCGCCGAGGATAGGAATGAGCGTTGTCATGCGCCGTCATCGCACGACGTTGCGACAGCGTCCCCAAGCCGAATTGCCGCGCTGGCGGCAGGAGCTGCAGCTAACGGCGGTAACCGTAGCCATGATGGATGTCGTCGTGCCGCATGTAGTCGTAATGCATATGCCGGTCGTGCATGTGGCGATAATGCATCTGACGGTGGTGCGTGTGGCGATAGCCATGATGGCGGTGCGCTGCCGCCGGTACAGCCATCAGCATCGCCGACAAAGCCACCAAGCCAAGAATAATCTTATGCGTTCGTCTGCTCCCCTTGCCGGGTTACCAGACTGGGGAAAGCTGGCGCGATGTCAAATAACCGGCATAGGACCATGCTTCAGAACGTCTTGCGGATACCGCCGAAGAACCCTCGTCGCTGCCCGAACTGCGGGGCACCGACGCCGACCCCCGTGCCGCTGCGGATCGCATAGCTCTTATCGCCGACGTTGATGACGTCGAACCGGATCGACAGCCCCTTGAGCACGCCTGGCCCGTCGAAGCTCTGCTCGATGCCGAGGTTGACTTCGGTGTATGTCGGAACCTTGCCGCCATTCGGGATGATGCCGTTGGGATCGCCGGCGCGAAGTCCGTTGCCGTAGATCGCGTCGATCGTCGGCGTCAACTTGCCGATCCCGTCGTCAAAACCATAGCTCGCGCCTGCCGATGCCGACCAGAACTGGTTGTGATCGGTGAAGATACGATGATTGGCGATATAAGCGAGCTCGTCGACGCCGAAGAAAAATTGGCTCGAGATGATATTGCGGCCCGTCTCCTGCCCGCGCGTTGCATTGCCATAGATCGTTAAGCGACCGGCATGATAAGCAGTCGTCACCTCGATACCCCACGCATAACCCTGGGCGTAATTGAACGGCGACAACACGACCGCTTCGCCGAACTGGCCTTCGTCGAGCAGGTTCGTCTTGATCTTGTAATAACCATCGAGGCCGACGGTCAGTCCGGGCAGAACGGTGTGGAGAACTCCAGCGTCAAAGTAGTGCTCGCGCTCAGCCTTAACTGGATCGTTGTTCGGCGAATTCGCTTCCTTCGTCGTACCGATGAACGAAGCCAGCGATGCGGTCCCGACCAGTTCTTGCGGCGGCGGCGTAAAGTCGCGCGCATAACCGGCATGGAAGGTCGTCGCCTTGCTCGGCTGATAGACAAGGTTAACACGCGGGCTGAGCTGGTTTTCGGTGGTATAGGCGTTCACAGCATCGAAGCGCGCGCCGAAGTTTAGCGTCAGCTCGGGGGTGATCATCCATTCGTCTTGAAGATAGACGCCGTACAACTGTCCATTCTTGCTGCCCGCGATTGTCGTCGAGCTGAGCTGATCGCTCGGCTGGCTCTGGTCGGCATGCAGCGCCGGCAGCGTCAGCGATACGACGTTCGACCGGGTTCGCTCGTTCTGGAAAAAGAAGCCGCCACGTATCGTATGGTGATCGGACAATTTGTAGCTGGCGTCGGTCTGTAGGCCGTAAGCTAGGCTCGACAGCCGCGACCGATCCGAGAAGCCGTTGAAGATGATGTCGCCGTTGTTCGGGTCGGGCGTGAAGGTTGTCCGCGAATAGCGTACAAACGGGGCCACCTGCAGCGACAGCTTGTCGGCCGAATACTGATATGCGACAACACCGTAATAAGTATTTTCGTGCTGGTTCTGATCGAGCCGAGACGAGTTGAAGTTCGACACGCCGTTGACCGCGTAAATCGGTGTCTGACCGGGATTGTTGGGGATCTGGAAACGGCCGGTCGCTGCACCGCCGAAGGCGCTCATGCGGCTGGTCTCCGACAGAATCTGCGAGGCATAGGCAAAGCCGCGGAACTGGTCGGTACGGTCATGGATCGCATTAGCCGACGACGTCGGATTTTCGATGCCGAGGTCGTTCTTGAGATAGCTACCGCTGGCGAAGTAGTTGAAGCCGCCGCTCGACCCCTTGATCGACGCGCTCGGCTCGATGGTGCCGTGGCTGCCGCCGTAGAAACCGACATCGCCGCCGTTGGCGAACGCCCCGGTCTGGGTCGCGATGTTGATGACGCCCGAGGTCCGGTAGCCATATTGCGCGGGCAGCGTGCCGGTGAGCAGCGAGATCGAGTCCGCCAGCCGAACGTCGATCGTCTGGCCGAAGCCGGTGATGCTTTCGGGGACGATAACGCCGTTGATCCGATACTGCACGTTGGCGTGCTCGTTGCGCACATGAACCTGGCCGTAGCTGTCCTGCGCGACGCCGGGAGCCTGCAGCAGAAGGTTGGTCAGGCTGCGATCCTGCCCCTGCGGCTGCACGTCGATCGCAGCGCGGTCGAAGGTGTATTTGCTCGCGCCGAGGCTGGGCAGGATGGCATCGCGCGCCGCATCGAGTTTGCGCGCGGTGACGACGATCTCGTCGGCGGACGGCGGGGCCGCCGCCGACGCATCGACCGCTGCCGACGCATCGGTCGCCGCCAGGCTCCCGGTGGGTATCAGCAGCGTCGAAACGAGGAGCCAGCGACGCCAGCGCGTCTGCAACGAAATCATCCACGTCTCCAACGTCACGATATACTATGTCATTGCTATCGATCGGTAGCGTAACAGGCAAGTACAAATAATGCTGCGAGTGCGAACGTGCGCTGAACGGCACAGCTCGCTCTCGCCCGTCCTTCAGCAGATATTCAAGGAGCTTGTTAGCCCTCTCCCGTGCTTACGGGAGAGGGACCAGGATGCATGCAGCTGCGCCTCGCCGGCCGCTACACCCGCATCGGCATCAGCACGTAAAGCGCGTCTGAGCTGTCGCCTTCGCGGATCAGCGTCGGCGCGGCGGCGTCGGCGAGGTGGACGTCGACGACATCGCTGCCAACCTGATCGAGAATGTCGAGCAGATATCGATAGTTGAACCCGACTTCGAACTCGGGCGAGGTATAATCCGCCGGGATTTCCTCCGACGCGGTGCCATTCTCGGGGCTGGTCACCGACAACGTGACCTTATCGCGGCCCATCGCGATTTTAACGGCGCGGGTCTTCTCTGTAGTGGCGATTGCCGCGACCCGGTCGACGCCTTGGGCCAAGCTCTTGCGGTCGATCTTGAGCAGCCGGTCGTTCGCCGTCGGGATCACCCGGCTGTAATCGGGGAAAGTGCCGTCGATCAACTTTGAGGTCAGCACGGCGCCGCCGAGCTTGAAACGGATCTTCGACGCCGACAGCGACACCTCGACCGGTCCGTCGGCCTCGTCGAGCAGCTTGCGGAGTTCGCCGACGCATTTGCGCGGCACGATGACGTCGGGCATGCCGACCGCGCCCGGGGGCGCCGGCAACTCGATCCGCGCCAAGCGGTGGCCGTCGGTGGCGACGGCGCGCAGCTTCGGCTCGCCGCCGCTCCCCGGCGTGATCACATGCAGAAAGATGCCGTTCAAGTAATAGCGCGTCTCCTCGGTCGAGATCGCGAAGCGCGTGCTGTCGATGATCCGCCGCAGGTCCTCGGCGGGCAGGCTGAACACCGTCGGCAGATCGGTCTCGGCAATCACCGGGAAATCGTCCCGCGGCAGCGTCGCGAGATTCGAGCGGTAGCGGCTGGCGGTCACCGTCATCTTCTCATTGACAACGCTGAGCTCAACCTGCGCGCCCTCGGGGAGCTTGCGCGCGATATCGAACAGCGTATGCGCGCCGACCGTCGTCGCACCGGGGTTGGCGATCTGCGCGTCGATCATCTCGACGACCTGCAGGTCGAGATCGGTCGCCATCAGCCGCAGCTTGCCGGTGCCGTCGGCTTCGGTGCGCGCCTCGATCAGCACGTTCGACAGGATCGGGATGGTGTTGCGCCGCTCGACCACCGACTGCACGTGAGCCAGACATTTCAGCAGCGTCGCGCGTTCGACTGTCGCCTTCATTCGTGCCCCTTGGATTAACCGCCCGCTCGAGCGGTGCCCGCGACTATAGCGGCCGCACCGCAGCGCGACAGCTTAAAATATGCGCCTCAGAAGCCGAGCACCTGCGCCATCGTATAGCGCCCCGGCGCGCGGCCAGCCAGCCACGCAGCGGCGCGTACCGCGCCGCTCGCGAATACCTCGCGCGATTCAGCGCGGTGCGTCAGCTCGAGCCGCTCGCCGTCACCGAGCAGCAAGACGGTGTGATCGCCCGCCGCCGAGCCGCCGCGCAGGCTGGCGAAACCGATTGCGCCGGGGATGCGCTCGCCGCCGCGGTCGCCGCTGACCATGACAACACCCAATCCGACACCGCGCCCACGCGCCGCCGCCTCGCCGAGCAGCAGTGCGGTTCCCGACGGCGCGTCGCGCTTGTGGCGGTGATGCACTTCGGCGATCTCGATGTCCCAATCCTCGCCGAGCCGTGCGGCCGCCTGCTCGACCAGCGCGCCCAGCATCGCGACCCCGAGCGAGGTGTTCGCTGCCAGTAAGACAGCGATGCTACGCGCCGCGACGTCAAGTGCGGCGTGGTCGGCAGCGCCCAGTCCGGTCGTGCCGACGACGATCGCGCAGCCGCCGAGACACGCCGACTCGAGATTCCCTGCGAGCGCCGCTGGCGTCGTGAAATCGATGAAGACGTCGCAGTTATGCGCCAGCGCCGAGCTATTGGTGCATATTGCCAGTCCGCCGGGCAGCGGTGAGCCGATCGCCGGACTGCCGGCGCGCTCGACCGCCCCGGCCAGCCGCAGCCGCGGATCGGCAGCGACCGCGGCGATTATCTCGGCTCCCATCCGCCCGCCAGCGCCGAGCACGCCGACACGAGTCAGCTTCGCTGCCGCGCTGCTGGCGCCCTCGCTCATGCGCCTGCCTCCCGCTCGATGCGGTCCATGTCGGCGTCGCTCAGCCCGAAGTGATGCCCGACTTCGTGGACCAGCACGTGCGTGACCAGCGCCGCCAGCGACTCGCTGGTCTCGACCCACTCGTCGAGCAACGGGCGGCGATACAGGAAGATGATGTCGGGCAGCGCGCCCGTCGGCACCTCACCTTTGAGCCCGACATGGCGACCCTGATACAGCCCGAGGATGTCGTACGGCGTTTCGAGCTGCATCGCGGCGGTAACCTCGGCATCGGGCCAGTCCTCGACGCGCAGCAGCACCGGGCCGAGCCAGTCCAGAAACTGCGGCGGCAGCTTCTCGACCGCCGCCTGCGCCAGCGCTTCGATGTCGGCGAGGCTTGGCGGCGTGTCCGGTGACGTTGTCGGCGGCGTTTGACGCGGGTTCATCACCGGTCGATAGGCGGTGCCGAACCGATTGCCAACCGGAGCGACCGCGATGATCCCCCCACCACCACAGCGCCTGACCGAAGCCGAGATCGCGCTGGCGCTGGCGGCGCTGCCCGGCTGGAACCGCGACGGCGAGCATCTGGTGCGCGCTTACAGGTTCAAGGACTTCGCGCATGCCTTCGCGTTCATGACGCGCGTCGCGCTGCTCGCCGAAAAAGCCGACCATCATCCCGAATGGTCGAACGTCTACAATCGCGTCGATATCCGCCTGACCACCCACGACGCCGCCGGGCTGACCGAGCGCGATACGGCGCTGGCCGCGGCGATCGACGGGCTTGGCAGCGCCCCCGGCCGCGCGCTAGATCTTTCCGATCTGTAGCTTTCTCCCTGACAAAGGTCTCCCGCATGCCGCGTTCGTTCAAAATCGGGTTGACCGGATTGTACACCGGCCTTGCCGCCGGACTGCTCGCCACCAGCACGCTCGCTGGGCCGACCGCCACGATGACACTGCCGCCGCCAGCCTCGGTTTCGGCCTTGGTCAGCCAGGTCGACATTCCGTACCGGCAGTTCACCCTACCGAACGGTTTGCGCGTCGTCGTCCATACCGATCGCAAAGCCCCGATCGTCGCGGTCAGCATCTGGTATCATATCGGTTCGAAGGACGAACCGGCGGGCGAGACAGGCTTCGCGCATCTGTTCGAGCATCTAATGTTCTCGGGCTCGGAGAACCACAACGCCGATTTCTTCAAGCCGCTGCAGGATGTCGGCGCAACCGACTACAACGGCACGACGTCATTCGACCGCACCAACTACTTCGAGAACGTGCCGACCCCGGCGCTCGACCTCGCGCTGTTCCTCGAAGCCGACCGCATGGGGCATCTGCTCGGCGCGATCACCCAGGCCAAGCTCGACCTGCAGCGCGGCGTCGTCCAGAACGAGAAGCGGCAGGGCGACAACCAGCCGTTCGGGCTCACCGAATATGCCGATAGCGAGAACCTGTTCCCCGCCGGGCACCCGTATCACCACACGCCGATCGGCAGCATGGCCGACCTCGACAAGGCCTCGCTCACCGATGTGAAAAACTGGTTTCGCGCCGGGTACGGGCCGAACAACGCCGTGCTAGTGCTGGCGGGCGACATCGATCTGGCGACCGCGCGCGCCAAGGTCGCGCAGTATTTCGGGTCGATCCCCGCCGGACCGGCCCCGGCGCGCTTTGCCGCGCCCGTCCCCGACCGCAAGGCGACCACCCGCCTGACGCTGCATGACAAGGTCACCGCGCCGCGGCTCAGCCGCTATTACGTCATTCCCGGCCGTACCGATCCGGTAACGGTCCCGGTCGACATCGCCGCCAGTATCCTCGCCGGGGGCGCGTCGTCGCGGCTCTACAACGACCTCGTCCGCGACAAGCAGCTCGCGGTGTCTGTCAGCGGCGGCGTGCAGGCGTTCGAGAAGGTCGGCGAGGTCGAGTTCGACGTCGACCTCAAGCCGGGGGTCGATCCCGCTGTGGTCAATGCGCGGATCGACGCGGTATTCGCCCAGTTTCTTAAGGATGGCCCGACCGCCGACGAGGTGGCACGCGTCGTCACGCGCAATGTCGCGGGCACGATCCGCGGCCTCGAGAAGGTCGGTGGCTTCGGCGGCAAGGCGGTGACGCTCGCCGAGGGCGCGGTCTACGCCGGCGACGCGGGCTTCTACCGGACCGAGCTTCAGCGCTACGCCGCCGCAACCCCGGCGAGCGTCACCGCCGCGGCCCGTCGCTGGCTGGCGCGCGGCGACTTCCGCCTGACGACGCTGCCCGGTCCGCGCGAGGCGACGGTGGCCGAGGCTGCACCGGTCAAGCTGCCGCCGCAGCACAGCGCTGACGGCGACACCTCCAAGCTGCCCAAGGTCACCGGGACGCCCGAGCTGGTCTTTCCGGCGCTGCAGCGCACGACGCTGGCGAACGGTCTGCAGGTGGTACTGGCGCAGCGCGCGACGGTCCCTGTCGTCCACATGACGCTGTCGTTCGATGCGGGCAATGCCGCCGATCCGCACGACAAGCTCGGTACCCAGCATCTGATGCTCAGCCTGCTCGACGAGGGCACCGCGACGCGCAGCGGGCGGCAGATCGCCGAGGCGGAGGAGCGGCTCGGCACGGCGATAGGGGCGGGATCGAGCAGCGACCGCACGCGGCTATCGCTCAACGCGCTCAAGCCCAACCTGACCGCCAGCCTCGAACTGTTTTCCGACATCGTCCGCAACGCGACCTTCGCCCCCGAACAGGTCGAGCGGCTGCGCAATATCGCACTGACCGGCATCGCGGACGAGCTCAACGACCCGCAGTCGGTGGCGCTGCGGACGCTGCCGCCGCTGCTCTACGGCCCCGGCCATCCCTACGGCGTGCCGCTGACCGGCAGCGGGACGACGGCCGGGTTAAAGGCGGTGACGCGGGCCGATCTGGTGGCGTTCCGCGACCGCTGGCTGCGGCCCGACAATGCCGTGCTGTTCGTGGCAGGCGACATCGGCATGGCCGAGCTCAAGCCGCTGCTCGAGGCAGTGCTCGGCGACTGGCGGCCGGTCGCGGGCGTCGCCAAGGGCGTCAAGACGTTCCCGGCGGTGCCGCCCGCAACGGCAGCGCATATCGTGCTGATCGACCGCCCGGCGTCGCCGCAGTCGCTGATCGCCGCGGGCAAGGTGCTGGCGGTCAAGGGCACCGACGACACGATTCCCCTCCGCGCCGCAAACGACGTCATCGGCGGCGACTTCTTCTCGCGGCTGAACACCGACCTGCGCGAGACCAAGGGCTGGTCGTACGGCGTCACCAGCAGCATTTATGGCGTTCGCGAAACCGAGCCGCTGCTGATCGTCGCGCCGGTGCAGACCGACCGCACCGGCGACTCGATCACCGCGATGATCGCCGACACCCGCGCCGTCGGCGGCACCAAGCCGATCGACGGGCTCGAACTACGCCGCGTCGTCAACGGCATCACCCGCGCGCTGCCCGGCGAATACGAAACCGCCGGTGCGGTGCTCGGCGCGATCGAGAGTAATTATGTGCTGGACCGACCCGACGACTACCAGGTGACGCTGGCACGACGCTACCGCGCCCTCACCGTTGCCGAGTTGAACGCGCAAGTTCCAGCGCTGTCGAGCGACGGCATGACGTGGATCGTCGTCGGCGACCGCAAGCTGGTCGAACCGCAGCTGAAAGCAACCGGGCTACCGGTCGAGGTACGCTAAGAACCTGTCTTACTTCGATGGAGCCGGTCCGATGCCGCTCATTTGGAGCGAAGTCGAGGAATCCGCGAGTTCGGACCGAGGGTGCCTCGCCTTCGATCTGAATGAGCGGCATAGTTCATGCGTCGGTCAGCGATAAATAGGGCTCAGCTCAGGCTGGGTGGCCTGCCGCAGTTTCCGCCCAGCTGCCATCGATCAGTTTAATGATCGCCGACAGGTCGAGCCCGCCGCCGCCGAGCCCGGCGAACAACTGGAACAGCGCTTCCGCCTGTGCGCCCATCGGCACCGTCGCGTCGACCGATTGCGCCGCGCCGACGGCGAGTTTCAGGTCCTTGAGCATCAGCGCGGTCGAGAAACCGCCGGCATAGCCGCGGTTCGACGGTGCCGCCGGGACCGGACCTGGAACCGGGCAGAACGTCGTCATCGACCAGCTTTGCCCCGACGACCGCGAGGCGATGTCGAAGAACGTCTGCGTGTCGAGGCCGAGCTTCTGCGCCAGCACGAAGCCTTCGCAAGTCCCGATCATATGGACGCCGAGCATCATGTTGTTGCAGATCTTCGCCGCCTGCCCCATGCCCGCGCCGCCGGCGTGGATGACCGCCTTGCCCATGCCCTCGAGGATCGGCTTGACCGCGGCAAAGCCTGTCGCGCTACCGCCGACCATGAAGGTCAGCGTCGCGTTGGCAGCCCCGCCGGTACCGCCCGACACCGGGGCGTCCACCATCGTCAGCTGGTGCTCAGCGGCGGAAGCGGCGACGGCCTGCGCGGTGGCGACGTCGATCGTCGAACAGTCGATCAGCACCGCCTGCGGGTGCGCTGCGGCGAAGATCTCGTCGTGATAGACCGCGCTGACATGGCGTCCGGCGGGTAGCATGGTGACGACCGCCGCGGCCCCGGCAACCGCCTCGGTGACGCTCACCGCCGCGTGGCAGCCGTTGGCGACCGCCTGATCGAGCGCCGCCTGGACCAGATCGAAGGCATGCACCTCGTGCCCAGCCTTGACGAGATTTGCGGCCATCCCCGAGCCCATGAGGCCGAGCCCGATGAAGGCGATCTGCATTTCGTATGTTCCCCAAAGAAAAAGGGCCCGGTGGTTTATCCACCGGGCCCTTCGAAAGTCCGTCTAGTTGCGGCTACCGCCCGTAAAACGCAGCAGGAACAGGAACAGGTTGATGAAGTCGAGGTAAAGCGTCAGCGCGCCCATGACGATTGACTTGCCATACATGTCGCTGCCCTCGACCATCGAGTACATGTTCTTGATCTTCTGCGTATCATAGACCGTCAGCGCCGAGAACAGCAGCACGCCGACCAGCGAGATCAGGAGCGAGCCGCCAGCCGACGGGAAGAAGGCGTTGATCAGCATCGCGACGATCAGCCCGACGAGGCCCATCATCAGGAACTTGCCGAAACCGCCGAGGTCACGCTTGGTCGTGTAGCCGTACAGGCTGAGCGCGCCGAAACCGGCTGCAGTGGCGAAGAACGTCGAAGCGATCGAGCCGCCGGTATAGCGCAGGAAGATCGTCGACATCGACACGCCCATGACGGTCGCAAAGCCCCAGAATAGCGCCTTGACGCTGAACTCCGACAACCGGTTGATCGCGGCGCTCATCGTAATCACCAGCCCGAGCGGCGCGAGCATGACGATCCAGCCGAGCAGTGACGGCCGCCCGATCTCGTTGAACAGCGCATTGACCATGCCCGAGCGCGCAAAGAACAGCGCGACCACGCCGGTAAGCAGCACACCGCTACCCATGTAGTTATAAACCGACAACATGTAGGACCGCAGGCCAGCGTCGAAGCTAGCCGTGGCCGCACCACCGCCTGCCGCCGGGTAGGCAGCACGGGGGTCCACCTGGTTTGCCATTAGAGTCTCCATCGAACCGGACCGTACCGGTATGGGTGCAATATCGGCTTTTATGCAGGGGTATACAAGCGGTGGTTGCCCGCGGCATCGAAGCTTTGCCCCGCTTCCGCTTCCCTCTCCCACCTAAAGAGAGGAAAACTACAGCGTCCGCAGCACCGTGTTTGGCCGCGCCGACAGCGCTCCCCACGATCCCGCCAGCCCGAGCGCCACCGTGACCACGCCACCGGTCAGTACCGTCGCGACCACCGGCAGCCAGTCGGGCAGCCAGTCGAGCTTGAGCACCTGTGTCACCACATACCAGCCCGCCGCGGTGCCGAGCAGCATCGCCAAACCCGCGACGATGCCCGCGAGCAGGCCGTATTCGATCAGCGTCGCGCGCAGGATTTGCCCGCGGGTCGCGCCGAGCACCTTGAGCAACACCGCATCATACAGCCGCGCCTGACGGCTGGCGGCAAGCGCACCGATCAGCACAGCGATGCCCGCCGCCACCGTCACCGACGCGGCAGCGCGCACCGCCGCCGACAACTGGCCGAGCAGCGCGCCGACCTGCCCGAGCACGTCGCGGACGCGCACGAGGCTCGCCGACGGTAACTCGCGGGTCATCGCGGCGCTGAACGCGCGCTCCTGCGCCGGGGCCATGGCAACGGTCGCCATCCACGTATGCGGCGCGGCTTCGAGCGTCCCGGGCGCGAACAGGATGGCGAAGTTGAAGCCGAGGCTCGACCAGTCGATCTTGCGCAGCGAGGCGATCCGCGCTGTCACGTCGACCCCGAGCACCGACACCGTCAGCGTGTCGCCGATCTTCAATCCGAGCGCGGCGGCAGCATCTTGATCGATCGAGATCAAGGGTGGCCCGCTGTAGTTTGCCGGCCACCAGCGTCCCGCGGTGAGCTTGTTGTGCTCGGGGAAGGCCGCAGCATAGCTCAGCCCGCGGTCACCGCGCAGGATCCACGCGCCGTCGCCGACATGGCGCAGCCTGGCGACCGGGACACCGTTGACCGCGGTCACCGGCCCACGCAGCGACGGCACGGTGCGCACCGCGGCTCCGGGCGCGGTCGTCCGCACCAGCCGGTCGAACTGCCCGATCGCGTCGGTCGGGATGTCAATCACGAAGAAGCTCGGCGCGCGGCGCGGCAGTTTGGCCTCGATCTGCCCGGCAAGATTGGTCTCGATGACGCTGAGCGTCGCGAACAGCGTCAGGCCGAGGCCGAGTGCCACCACCAGCTGACGCGTTTGCGCGCCCGGGCGGTGCAGGTTGCCGAGCGCCAGCCGGGCGAGCGTGCCGCGCGGCCGCGGCCAGCGTGCCGCCGCCATGCGGATGAGCTGCGCCAGCGCGGTCAGCAGCAACAATAGCCCGAGCGCCGCGGCAACGAAGATCGCGGCGAACGCCTTGTCCTCCGACTGCGAGACCGCCAGCGCTCCGATCGCCAAGGCCGCGGTCCCGGCAAGCACGGCAGTCCGCCAGCCAGGCCAGCGCCGCGCCTCGACCTGATCGCGAAACAGCCGCGCGGCGGGCAGCGCAGTCGCCTGCGCCAGTGGCCACAGTGCGAACGCTGTCGCAATCAGCAGGCCGTAAGCCCCCGCGATCAGCAGCGGCAGCAGGTAGAGGCCGAGTGCCGGCGGCACCGGGATGGCGTTGCCTGCGAGCTTAAGCACCAACCACGGCACGCCCGCGCCGAGCGCCATGCCGACCACGACCGCCGCCAGCGCGACAATGCCGATCTGGATCAGATAACTGCGGAAGATCAGCGGCGTCGACGCTCCGAGCGACTTCAGCGTCGCGATCGTGTTGGCTTTCCCCGCAAGATACGCCGCGACGCCGTTGCCGACCCCGACGCCCGCCACCGCCAGCGCGGTCAGCCCGACCAGCGTCAGGAACTGCCCGAGCCGCTCGATGAACTGCCGCACGCCGGGCGCGCTGTCCGAGCGATCCTGCAGCTGCCAACCGGCAGCGGGATAATCGCGGCGGAGGCTCGCCTCGGCCGTCTTGAGCGCGGTCACGACCGGTAACCTGACCCGGTAATGGCTACGATACAGGCTGCCCGGCGCGAGCAGCCCGGTGGCGTCGAGATCGGCCAGCCGGATGATCGCACCGGGGCCGAAGCCGAAACCCTCGCCTGCCTGATCGGGCTCGTCGGCGATGATGCCTGCGACGCGGAAACGCGTGCGACCGACCGCAAGCACATCGCCGGTGCGGGTCGCCAACCGGTCCGCCAGCGCCGACGATACCGCAATCTCGCCGCGCCCGAGTACGGCGCCGTGCGCCAGCTGCAAGCGACCGTAGAGCGGATAGTGGGTATCGACCGCTTTCAGCTCAGCGAGCACGCGGTCGTCGGCCCCGGCCTTGCCTGCCATCGCGCGCAGGCGGATGACCTCCGAGACGGTGCCCAGCCGCGCCAGTCCGGCGGCTTCGGCGGCGCTGGCACGCCGTCCGGTCAATCGCGCCTCGATGTCGCCGCCGAGGATCAGCTGGCCGTGGTCAGCAAGCCCGCTGGTGATCGCGTTCGACAGACTGCCGACGCCGGCGATTGCCGCAACGCCGAGCACGAGGCAGGCGGCGAGCAGCCGCAGCCCGCGCAAGCCGCCGCGAAGTTCACGGAGCGCGAGGCGAAGCGCGAGCATCTAGGCGGCCTCGCTATCGACGATCCGCCCGTCCTTCATCTCGATGATCCGGTCGCAGCGCTGCGCCAGTTCGACATCGTGGGTGATCAGCACCAGCGTTGCGCCGCTTGCGGCGGCTTGCGTGAACATCAATTCGGCGATGGCGGTGCCGGTCGCGGCGTCGAGATTGCCGGTTGGTTCGTCGGCGAACAGCAGTATCGGGCGGCAGGCGGTGGCGCGGGCGATGCCGACGCGTTGCTGCTCGCCGCCCGACAGCTGCACCGGATAATGGCTGAGCCGGTGACCGAGGCCGACCGCTTCGAGCTCGGCCCGAGCGCGCGTCTGGCTGTCCGCAATCCCGGCGAGTTCGAGCGGCACCGCGACATTCTCGAGCGCGGTCATCGTCGGCATCAGGTGGAACGCCTGCAGGACGATACCGATACGGCCTCGGCGCGCGCGCGCGAGGCCGTCCTCGTCGAGGCTGCCGAAATCCGCCCCGGTAACGTGCACCGAGCCGCCGGTAGCCTTTTCCAGCCCGGCGAGGATCGCCATCAGCGACGACTTGCCCGACCCCGACGGCCCGAGGATCGCGACGCGTTCGCCCGCCGCGACGTCTAGGTCGATGCCGCGCAGGATGTCGACCGCCGCACTGCCGCTACCGAGCCGGAGTTTGACGTCGCGGACGCTTATCACCGGCGGCTTCGCGGCGGCGTATGCGGTGACATCTGCGGAGGTCGCGGCCATAATAGGGCTTACGGCGTTCATGGCGGCTCCGGCGGGACAGAAGATCATGCAAGGCAGACGATTTCTGCGATATGGCATCGCGCGGCGGCTTTACCACCTGCTGGTCGCCGCTGTTGCGCTGCTGCCGGTCGCACCGGCAGCAGCATCGCAGCTGGTGCTGACCTACGGCGACAGCTTGATGGCGGGCTATCAGCTCGGCCCAGCCGAAGGCTTTGCGCCGCAACTGCAGGTGGCCCTGCGCCGTCAGGGCCGCGACGCGCTGGTGCGGAGCGCGGCGGTGTCGGGCGATACCAGTGCCGCCGGACGCGCGCGGCTGAGCTGGGTGCTGGCCGGGCTGAAGACGAAGCCCGATCTCGTGCTGCTCGAACTCGGTGCGAACGACATGCTCCGCGGCCAGCCGCCCGCCGCGCTGCGCGCCAATCTCGAGGCGATGCTGACCGAATTCGCCCGGCGCGGCATCCCCGTGGTGCTCGCCGGGATGCAGGCGTCGCCCAACCTCGGCGCGGCGTATGGGCGCGACTTCAACCGCATCTATCCCGAACTGGCGAAGGCGCATCGCCTTCCGCTCTACCCGTTTTTCCTCAATGGCGTCGCGGCGACCCCGACGCTGCAGCTTGCCGACGGCATGCACCCCAACCCGCGCGGCGTCGCCGTGATCGTCCAGGGTATCCTGCCGGTCGTCGATGCCGCGCTCGGACCGGTGCCGAAAGGCGCGAACAGGCTGGTTCCGGTGTTTTCATCGATGCCGACGCGCGTCCGTTAGGTCTGGCGTGCGACCATGCACCGGCTGTTCGTCGCGATCGAGCTGCCCATTGCGGTGCGCGACCGGCTGCTCGCCGCGATGGGCGGGGTCAGCGGTGCACGCTGGCAGCGCGTCGACCAGCTGCACCTGACGCTGCGCTTCATCGGCGAGGTCGATCGCCATGCCGCGCAGGATATCGCCGCGGCTCTCGGCGGCGTCTACGCCGCACCGTTCGAACTAGCGCTGCGCGGGACCGGGACGTTCGGCCGGCGGGGGGTACCGGAGACATTATGGGCCGCTGTGACTCCGCATGACGCGGTGACGACGCTGCACGCCAAGGTCGATCAGGCGCTGCGACGTGCCGGTATGGCGCTCGAGGCTCGCGCCTACGCGCCGCATATCACGCTGGCGCGACTCGGGCGGCACAGCGGTCCGGTCGCCGAGTTTGTGACTGCGACGGCGCTGGGCGGACCGGCTTTCACCGTATCCGGGTTCGCCCTGTACGAGAGCACGCTGACGCGCGACGGGGCCGATTATCGGACAGTCGAGCGCTATTCGTTGCAGGGGTAAGGAAAGCCATTTCTACTCCCCTTCCCCGAGTGCGGCGGGGGCTTAGACGAGTTGGCGGGAGCGAAGGCAAATGGAGCAAGCGGCAGCCCTCTCAGATTGGCTCGCCGGTCCATTCCCAATGCCACGGTTCGAAGACATAGTTAACGAACCCAAACCGCCGCGCATTGGCCAGCAGCCAGCGGTAGGCGGGCGTCTGGACCATCGCGGCGCGGTTGACGTCGGCGGTCGAGTCGGGCCCGTAGCCCGGAGCTTGCCCGACCCAGAGGTCGAGCGCCATGCCGGTGCGGTGCGCCGAGCAGGTCGCGCGGACAATGCCGTTGCAGTTGCCCTCGAGGGTACAGCGCGCCGCGTCGCCTTCGGAATCGCGGAAACCCGAGAAGAGCAAGAAGTCACGGCGCTCGCCGTGCAGATCATGGCGGGCGGCGGCGACCATTGCGCGGTACGCGGCGAGCGCCCCGCTTCGCAACTGGACCAGCTTGCCGCCGTAGCCTTCGGACGCGCGACTCCACGCGAGCGTTGTAGGGAGCGGCGATGGCGGACAGCTGGTCTTGCTCGCCACCCGCGTGAACGGCCGCTCATGCTGCCACGCCGCCTTCATAACGGCGAAGGTCGGCGGATCGAACTGGCCGTTCGCCAGCAGGTGATGATGCCGCTGCCACGTCGCGAGCCGGTCGGCGAAGCCCGGGGTCGCAGCGTCGCAATTCGAGCCGATCTCGGTGGCAACCTTGGGTGCGTAAACCGACCAGCCGAGTTCGAGTCGGCCAAACGGGTTCCAATTAAGGCTGAGCAGCGACACCGCGTTTATTGCCGCGGCGGCAAATCCAACCGGGGTTGTTGCCGCGCAGTGACCCGCCGGGACACCGGCGGCCATCGTCAAAAAGGTAAAAGCGAGCGAAAGCATCGGCATCCTGCATGGCGGAACTATCGCATCGGCGAAACTTTACTGCCGCAGCATTTTAGCAAGGATTTTACAATGCGTCTTGCCCCAGTGGTCGTGATGCTGATGATTGGTGCCGCCCTGCCGGCGCTGGCGCAAACCCCCGCTTCCACACGGTCGCGCCGGTCGTTGCCGGTCACATCGATTCCTGCCGCACCCGCCTCCACCGCTGTGCCGGCGACGCCTGCCGCCACCCCGGCTGTCGCCATGCCGCAAGCCGCCGCGTCGTCCAGCGCCGCGACAGCCGTCGCCATCACGATCCCCGACGCGATCACCGCGCCGCAGCGGACGTTGATCCACGCCGAAGTGCTGCTCGACCGGGCGCATTTCTCGCCAGGGGTGATCGACGGCGAGGATGGCAGCAACCTCAAGCTGGCGGTCAGCGCCTATCAGGCGGCAAATGGCCTGCCGGTCGACGGCGCGGTCAGCGATGCACTGATCACCAAGCTGACCGCGACCGATACCGCGAACTCGGTGACGCGCTACACAATCACTTTAGCCGACGTCGCCGGCCCGTTCGTCGCCAAGCTGCCCAGCGACTTCGCCGCGCTCGCCAAGCTCGAAAGTCCGGCCTATTCCGGCCCGGTCGAGGAATTGGCCGAGCGCTTTCATATGGACGAGGGCTTGCTCAAGGCGCTCAATCCCGCCGCCGACTTCGGTAAGCCCGGCACGGTCATCACCGTCGCCGCGATCAACGACGAAAAGCTCGCTGCGACCGTCGCCAGGATCGAGGTCGACAAGACCAGGCAGGCGGTACGGGCCTATGACGACACCGGCAAGCTGCTCGCCAGCTACCCGGCGACCGTCGGCAGCACCGAGCGTCCGGCGCCGGCCGGAACCTGGGCGGTACGCGCGGTCGCGCCAAAGCCCGACTACACTTTCGACCCCAAGCGGCTGACCTTCGGCAAGCCCGGCATGGGCAAGCTGACGATCAGGCCGGGGCCGAACAATCCGGTCGGCTCGACGTGGATCGCGCTGACCAAGGCGACCTATGGCATTCACGGCACCCCTGACCCGCGGCTGATCGGCAAGCGCGCCTCGCACGGCTGCGTCCGGCTGACCAACTGGGATGCGCACCAGCTGGGAGCATCGGTCAAGGCGGGGGCGAAGGTGGTGTTCATGGGGGTGGAGACGCGGGGTTGAGCAGACCTTAGACCAACCTACTCTGCTTCACCGCCGCCTCGATGAAGCTCGCGAACAACGGATGCGGGTCGAACGGCTTCGACTTGAGTTCGGGGTGGAACTGGACACCGACGAACCATGGGTGGTCGGGGCGCTCGACGATTTCGGGCAGGACGCCGTCGGGCGACATGCCGCTGAACAGCAGGCCCCCCGCCTCCAGTCCGGCGCGGTATTGGATGTTGACCTCGTAACGGTGGCGGTGGCGCTCGCTGATATGGCTACTGCCGTAGACGCTGGCGGCGACGCTGTTGCCAGCCAGCACGGCGGGATACGCGCCGAGCCGCATCGTGCCGCCCTTGTCGCCGCCGGCAGCGCGGGTCTCGATGCCGCTGCCGGCGGTCCATTCGGTGATCAGCCCAACGACCGGCTCATCGGTCGGACCGAACTCCGACGACGACGCGCCCGCGACGCCAGCAGTATTCCGCGCGCCCTCGATGCACGCCATCTGCATGCCGAGGCAGATGCCGAAAAACGGCACGCGGCGTTCGCGCGCAAACCGCACGCTGGCGATCTTGCCCTCCGAACCGCGCTCGCCGAAGCCACCCGGCACGAGGATGGCGTGCATCGGCTCGAGTTCGGCGGCGACATCGGCGCGCTCGAACGCCTCGGCGTCGATCCACTTCAAGTTGACAGCGACGCGGTTGGCAATGCCGCCGTGAACCAGCGCCTCCGTCAGCGACTTATAGGCGTCCTTAAGCCCGGTGTATTTGCCGACGATGCCGACGGTGACTTCGCCCTCGGGTTGGGTCAGCCGCGCCATGATCTCGCTCCATCGCGACAGGTCGGGCGCGGGCACCTCGAGCCCGAACGCGGCAAGAACCTGATCGTCGAGGCCCGCTGCGTGATACTGCATCGGAACTGCGTAGATGCTGCTGGCATCGAGCGCCGGGATCACCGCCTCCTTGGGCACGTTGCAGAACAGCGCGATCTTGGCGCGGTCGCTGTCGGGCAACGGGTGCTCGGAACGGCAGACCAGCACGTGCGGCTGGATACCGATGCCGCGCAGTTCGGCGACGCTGTGCTGCGTCGGCTTGGTCTTGAGCTCGCCCGCCGCGGCGAGATACGGGATCAGCGTGCAGTGGACGTAGACCGCATTGCCGCGCCCGACCTCGTTGCCGAGCTGACGGATCGCTTCTAGGAACGGCAGACTCTCGATGTCGCCGACGGTGCCGCCAATTTCGCACAGCACAAAGTCGAGGCCATCGGTGTCGGCGAGCGCGAACGCCTTGATCGCATCGGTGACGTGGGGAATGACCTGCACCGTCGCGCCGAGGAAGTCGCCGCGGCGCTCCTTGGTGATGATGTCGTAGTAGACGCGCCCCGAGGTGACATTGTCGCTCTGCTTCGAGGCGACGCCGGTGAAGCGCTCGTAGTGGCCGAGGTCGAGATCGGTCTCGGCCCCATCGTCGGTGACATAGACCTCGCCGTGCTGATACGGCGACATCGTCCCGGGATCGACGTTGAGATAAGGGTCTAACTTGCGGATGCGGACATTGTAGCCGCGCGCCTGCAGCAGCGCGCCGAGGCTCGCTGCCATCAAGCCTTTACCCAACGACGAGACCACGCCGCCGGTGATGAAAATAAACCGGGTCATGGGAGCCTGTCTTAGACGCTTGCCGGTGTCGAGCGCCAGTGCGGCGGAGCGATTAGGTGTGGATAAGCCACCTCACTGTCTCTTCCATCTTACTCCCTCTCCTATTTGGGAGGAGCGAGGGCCCGCGCGTGCTTCGCGCGTGGGGGGTGAGGGCCTCTCGCCGGATAAGCGCGTCGAACCACGGAAACCCTCACCCGCCCACGCCTAGGCACGCGTGGGCCCCTTCCTCTCCTCAAGTGCGAGCGGGGAAGTGGGCAGCAGCACCGCGGCCACCAGCGAGCCGCCGCACATCGTCGCCACGTACCAGAAGAATCCCGCTTCGTGTCCCGCGCTCTTGAACCACAAAGCCGCATACTCCGCGGTGCCGCCGAACAGCGACACCGACAGCGCGTACGGCAAGCCGACGCCGAGCACGCGGATGTGCGCCGGAAACAGCTCGGCCTTCACGACGCCGCTGATCGCCGTATAGGCGCTGAGCACGGTCAGCGCGGTCAGGATAAGCACCAGTGCGGTCGTATGGTTGGCGGTGTGCGACAGCGTCGTCAGCAGCGGCACGGTGCCTAACAGCCCGAGGACGCCGAACACGATCAGCTGCGGGCGGCGGCCGAATCGGTCTGACAGCGCGCCGAACGCCGGCTGGATCAGCATGTAGATGACCAATGTCGCCGCCGAGGTCAGGCTGGCATCGGGCTTCGACCAGTGCAGCGTGTTGACGAGGAACTTCTGCATGTACGTCGTGAAGGTGTAGAACGCGAGGCTGCCCCCGGCTCCAAGCCCGATGACCAGCGCCACGGCACGACGATACGCCCACAAGCGCTTGAACAACCCATGCTGGCGGGTGCGGTCGATGCTCGCGAACGCTTCGGTCTCGACCAGCCGGCGGCGCAGCTGCAATGCCGCCAGCGAGGCGAGCGCGCCGATCGCGAACGGGATACGCCAGCCCCAGTCGGCGAGCTGCGCTTCGCTCAGCGCGCGCTGCAGGACCAGCAGCACCGCGAGCGCGAGCAGCTGTCCGGCGATCAAGGTGACGTACTGGAAGCTGGCGATGAAGCCGCGGCGGCGGGTCCCCGCCAGCTCGCTCAGATAGGTCGCCGACGCGCCGTATTCGCCGCCGACCGACAGGCCCTGCAGTAGGCGTGCGGCAACGAGCAAAACCGGCGCGATCACGCCGATGCGCGCGTACGATGGTGTTAGCGCCACCGCGAGGCTGCCTGCGCACATCAGCCACACCGACACCGTCAGCCCGGCTTTACGACCGTGCTTGTCGGCGTAGATGCCGAGCAGCCAGCCGCCGACCGGGCGCACCAGGAACCCGATCGCGAATACCGCGGCGGCGTTCAACAGTTGCGCCGTCTGATCGCCTTTAGGAAAGAAGCTCGGCGCGAAGTAGAGCGAAAATGCCGAGTAGACATACCAGTCGTACCACTCGACCAGATTGCCGATCGAGCCGCCGATCACCGAG
>JAYTHJ010000311.1:0-2790 GCA_043732725.1 Sphingomonadaceae bacterium
GTTCCATCCACGATCGCCGCGTCAGTGATCGAATATTTTTTTGCGGGGCATCCAATGGCAATTTTAAGCTCACATCGGCTGATTACTGCGGCATTGCTCGCCACGACCGGCTTCGCCGCGCCCGCCGCGGTCAGCGCGCAGGCGGTAGCCGCCGGGGCAGCGAAAGCGGAAGTAGATGAGATCGTCGTCCTGGGGACGCGTCGGACTGATCGCACGCTGACCACCTCGGCCTCGCCGGTCGACGTCATCAGCGCCGCCGAGCTGACGACCCAGCCGTCGTCGAACCTGCTCGACACGCTAAAGAATATCGTGCCGTCGTTCTTCGTCGGGCAGAACACCATCTCGGACGCGTCGAGTTTCGTCCGCGCCCCGTCGCTGCGCGGCCTGCCCGCCGACGAAGTGCTGATCCAGCTCAACGGCAAGCGCTACAACCGCTCGGCGCTTGTCCAGGTCTATTCGGGCGGCGATACCGGGCTGTCTTATGGCGCGCAGGGATCGGACATCTCGGCGATCCCGGCGATCGCGATCAAGAGCCTGCAGATTTTGCGCGAGGGGGCAACCGCGCAGTACGGCTCGGACGCGATTGCGGGCGTCATCAACTACGGCTTGCGCGACAACCGGATGGGCTTCGAGGCGATCGCCCGCTACGGACAGTATTACGACCACGGCGACGGCCGTTCGAAGCAGCTCTCGGCCAATCTCGGCCTGCCGCTCGGCAGCCGCGGCTTCGTCAATTTCAGCGGCGAATATGACGATGAGGGTCAGACCAGCCGCGGCGCGACCCGCCCGATCGCACTGGTCTTCGCCGCGCAGAACCCCGGCCTTGCGTCAAAGCTGCCCAACTATCCCGGCCCGGTACAGATTTGGGGATCGTCGCCCAACCACGGTTGGAAGGCGGTGATCAACACCGCCTACGACGTCACCGATGACAGCAAGCTGTATTTCTTCGGCAACGCGGCCCGATCGAAGGCTAACGAGAGCTTCAACTACCGCTCGCCGCTCAGCGGCACCGCGGTCGATGTCGGCGGCGTGACGCGTAAACTTGGCGCCAACGGTGCGCTGTCGCGGGTGTTCTATCTGACGCCGTGCCCGGCCGCGAATGCGACGTGCCCGGCGAACGGCTTCGTCTCCAACGGCAGCACCTTCAACTTCCAGTCGGTCTATCCGGCCGGCTTCACGCCGCGCTTCGTCGGCATCACCGAGGAGCTGTTCGGCACGGTTGGCTATAAGGGCCATACCGCGGGCGGGTTCACCTATGACCTGTCGGCGACGACCAGCCGCAACTCGCTCGAGCTGTCGATGTACAATTCGGTCAGCCCGACCTTCGGTTCGGCGTCGCAGACGTCGTTCCAGTTCGGCAAGAAGATTCAGAAGGAGACCGATGCCAATATCGACCTCAGCCAGCCGGTCGAAATCGGACTTGCCAGCCCGCTGACGGTGTCGGGCGGTGGTGAATACCGGCGCGAAAGCTACACCGCGACCGTGGGTGACGTGCAATCCTACGGTGCCGGCCCATTTACCGCGTCGCAGAATCTGTTCTTCAACAACGGTAACGGCACCTACACGGCGGCAGGTACCAGCGGCGGCTCGTCGCCAGGAGCGAGTGGCTATGGCGGCACCGATCCGACGGCAGCCGGCACGCACAGCCAGACGAGCTTTGCCGTCTACGGCGACCTCGAGGCCGATCTGATCAAGGGGCTGAGCGTGGGTCTCGCCGGCCGGTACGAGCACTACAACACTTTCGGCGGAGCCTTCGTCTACAAGGTTAATGCGATTTATCGGATCTCCGAAGGTTTCTCGATCCGTGGCACGGTCGGCACCGGCTTCCACGCGCCGTCACCTGGCCAGTCGAACGAATCGATCCTGACCACCAACTTCATCGGCGGCAACCAGGTGCAGACCGGCACCTTCCCGACCACCAGCGCAATCGCGCAATACTACGGTGCAAAGGTGCTCGGGCCCGAAAAGTCGCAGAATTTCGGCATCGGCTTCATCGCCAAGCCGCTCAACGCGCTGACGCTAACCGTCGATGCCTACAGCATCAAGGTCAACAAGCGGATCGGCATTACGCAGAACTTCAACGTCACGGCGGCTGACATCGCCGCCGAGCCGGCGCTGCTGTCGGTCGGCGTCGACGGCGCGGTGACCTACTTCACCAACGGCTTCGATACCCGCACGCAGGGTATCGATCTGGTCGCCACCTACCGCACCGGGCTTGTCGATGCAGGCGATCTCAACCTAACGCTCGCCTACAACTACAATCTGAGCAAGGTGACGCGGTCCGACAATGGCATTCTGAGCGATGCACAAATTGTCGATGTCGCGCACCTCGCGCCCAATAATCGGATCGTGCTGACCGGCATCTGGAGCCATGGGCCGTTTGCGGTTACCGCACGCGGTAACTATTACGGGTCGTTTATCGACGCGGTCGACTATCCGATCGTTAATGCCAACAACTATCCGATCGGGCAGAAGTTCGGTGCCCGCGCCACCGCCGATCTTGATCTCGCCTATACGATCACCAAGTATTTAACGTTGAGCGCGGGTGCCCTCAACATCCTGAATACTTACCCTGACAAGATCGCGCACGTGCCCGGCGTCAACAACGTTTTCCAGTCGACCGGCAGCCTGTCCGACGGGCAAGTGTATCCGCGCAACGGTGGACCGTTCGGCATCAACGGCGGTTTCTGGTATGTCCGGGCGCGCGTGAACTTCTAGGCTTCGTGGCGGGAAGAGCGTAGCTTTCGTCTGACCGGCACCGCTCTTTCAGCCCTCCCGTTGCGAACGGTA
>JAYTHJ010000312.1:0-2782 GCA_043732725.1 Sphingomonadaceae bacterium
CGGCGGCGGTTGCGAGCTTGCGCGGCAACCAGCCGCTCGGTGACACGACCCGTGCGGTGCATGCCGCCGGACTGTGGACACGCGGCAGCGGGCTGCCGGGCAAGTTGGGCGGCGCGCTGGCCTGCCTGCGCGAGGACGTCGGCCGCCACAATGCGCTCGACAAGCTGGGGGGCGCGCTGGTCCGCGCCGGGATCGACGCGGCGGGCGGGATCGTCGTGCTGACCTCGCGCGTCTCGGTCGAAATGGCGCAGAAAGCGGCGCACCTCGGCGCGGGCGCGATCGTCGCCGTCTCCGCCCCGACCGCGCTGGCGATCCGCACGGCGGCTGCGGCAGGGCTGATGCTGGTGGGGGTGGCGCGGGACGATGGTTTCGAGATCTTCGTGGGAGAAGAACGGGTTGAGCAAGATGCGGATCGGATAGTGGTTGCCCAGTGATTTGCTCTCAGTGATCCGCTTTCTTCGCAATATCGTATACCAAACCGGCTCATCCCGAGCTCTTGCCGAGGGGCGCAGGATTGGCGGGCGTGGTTCCCTCGACAAGCGCGGGATGAGCGAGGTTGGTGTTTCGGTCTGGATAAGCGGGTTTGGTCCGAGCTGAATGAAAGAGACACTCGGTGCAATCCTTGCGGGCGGGCGGTCGCGCCGCTTCGGCTCCGACAAGGCGCTCGCCACCTATGCGGGCCGGTCGTTGATCGCGCATGTTATCGCCGCGTTGCGACCGCAATGCGCCGCGCTGATCGTATGCGGCCGCTCAGGTATCGATCTAGGATCAACTGATTCGTCGGGCTCCACCGAAGCTATCTCCGACCGCCCTGGCCCTGACCTCGGCCCGCTCGGCGGGCTCAATGCTGCGCTGCATCACGCCCGGTCGCGCGGCTTCAGCCATGTGCTCAGCGTCGGCTGCGATACGCCTCGGCTGCCGCCCGAACTATTACGCCAGTTGTCCGCGCCGCACCCGACATTCGTCCGCGACCTACCGATAATCGGGCTATGGCCGGTTGCCCTCGCCGACACGCTCGAACGCCACCTCTCCACCGCCGGCGATCGCTCGATCGGCCGGTGGGCGCGCAGCGTCGGGGCCGAGCCGGTCAACCTCGCTGAGGTCATTCCCAACATCAACACCACCGCCGACCTGCTCGGGCTCGAGACCGCCGAACGCATGACCGCCGACTGCCGCACCGGCGATCTAACCGTCTGCGGCTAACCCGTCCGCGACAGCCACTGGCACACGGCCCTTGAAGCCTTGCGCGACAACATACCATTCCGACGACCCTTTGCGGCTCGCGGGGGGCTTGGCGTGCTTGACGGTGGTGAACCAGCGCTTCAGCTCGGCGACCAGCCCTTGATCGGCCCCGCCCGCGAGCACTTTGGCAACGAACGCACCGCCTGGTGCCAGCACCTGAACGCCGAACGCCAGCGCGGTTTCGACCAGTGCCATCGTCCGGATATGATCGGTCATCTTATGGCCGACGGTGTTCGCCGCCATGTCGGACAGCACCAGTTGTGCATCGCCGCCGAGCGCGGCGCGCAGCACGTCGTCGGCATCGTCGTCGAGGATGTCCTTCTCGAAAATGATCACCCCCGCAATTGGCTCGATCGGCAGCAGGTCGATCGCGACGATTTGCGCTTTCGGCCGCGCCTTGAGCACTGCCTGGCACCAGCCGCCGGGAGCCGCGCCGAGATCGACGACGCGGTCGACGTGGGCGAACAAGCTGAAGCGCTCCTCGAGTTCGAGCAGCTTGTAGGCGGCGCGGCTGCGATAGCCGGCGGCCTTGGCGGCCTTGACGTAGGGGTCATTGAGCTGGCGTTCGAGCCAGCGGTTCGATGAACTCGTCCGCCGCCGCGCGGTCTTGACCCGCACCTTGCCGCCCTGCGACCGCCCCGAACCGCTGCCCGACGGCGCGGTCATGTGCGGCGCGCCCCGTCGCGGCCCATCAGCGTGCGCAGGATACCCTCGCGAATGCCGCGGTCGGCGACGCGAACTTCGTCGGTGCCCCACTGGTCAAGGATCGCTTCGAGGATCGCGCAGCCCGCCACCACGAGATCGGCGCGGTCGCGCCCGATGCAGCCGACATGCGCGCGTTCAGCCGGGCTTTGCGAGGCGAGCAGCGTCGACAAGGCGCGCATCGAGGCGACGCTGACGGTGCAGCCGTCGACCAGCCGCCGGTCGTAGGCCGCCAACCCGAGTTCGACGCTGGCCAGCGTCGTGATCGTCCCCGACGTACCGAGCAGCTGCAGCGGCCCCGGGTGCACGGCGCGCACGGCGGCGATGAATCGCCCGAGATGCTCGCTGACGCACGCCCGCATCCGGGCGTAAGCGGCAGCACGCTCGCCCGTTGGCTGTTCGAGCGGCTCAGTCTCAGCGAGGCTGACGACGCCCCACGGCACGCTGGTCCAGCACAGGATTTCGGCATCACCGGCGGGTCCGCGCCGCGCGAGGCTCAGCTCGGTCGAGCCGCCGCCGATGTCGAAGACCAACGCGGGCGGACCGCCCGGAGCGATCAGCGACTGGCAGCCGAGCACCGCCAGCCGCGCCTCCTCTGCGGGCGAAATCACGTCGAGCGCGATACCGGTCACGTCATACACTCGCTCGACGAAGGCGGCTCCGTTGGCGGCGCGGCGGCAAGCCTCGGTGGCGACGTTGCGCGTCAGCCAGACGCCGCGTCGCGCCAGCTTGTCGGCGCACACCGACAGCGCTTCGACGGCGCGGTCCTGCGCGGCATCGGACAGCCGGCCGCGCTGCAGCAGCCCCTCGCCGAGCCGGACGACGCGCGAGAACGCAT
>JAYTHJ010000313.1:0-2743 GCA_043732725.1 Sphingomonadaceae bacterium
AATGGGAGCTTTCAACATGCAAGACTTGCGCGGCAAGACGGCCTTCATCACCGGTGGGGCGAGCGGCATCGGGCTCGCGATGGCGGAGGTCTTCGGGCATGCTGGCATGAACGTCATGCTCGCCGACATCGATGCTGCCGCACTGGTCGAGGCAACCGCGGCGCTGACCGCGAAGCAAATCAAGGTGGCGAGCGTCGTCGCCGATGTGACCAGCCGCGATTCAGTCCGGGCGGCCGCGTTGGCGACGATCGCGGCGTTTGGCAAGGTCCATCTGTTGTGCAACAACGCCGGTGTTGGCAGCGGCGGCGAGTTCGGCAGCGTTGCCGAGCGCGACTGGGACTGGGTAATCGACGTCAACCAGAAGGGTGTCGTCTACGGCATGGAAGTGTTCGTGCCGCTGATCGCCTGCCACGGAGAGGGTGGACATATCGTCAACACCGCGTCGATGGCGGGCATGCTCGGCGTGCCTGGCATGGAGCCGTATTGCGCGACTAAATTCGCGGTAGTGGCGATGAGCGAGGGCTGGGCGGTGCAGCTCGCGGCGAGGAATATCGGCGTTTCGGTGCTGTGCCCGGGCTTCGTCAAGACCCGCATCCACGAGAGCGGCCGCAACCGGCAGCCGCAATACGGCGCGGCGGCGACCGTCCCCGACATGGCGGGGTTCGCGACGCAGGCGGTGCTGAACGGTATTCCGCCCGCGCCATTGGCCGCACGGGTGCTCGAGGCGGTGCTGGCGAACGAGCTATATGTTTTCACCCATATCGAGTTTCGCGCGGTGGTCGAGATGCGCTTCGCGGCAATCCTTGCGGCGTTCGACCGGGCAGCGCTGAGCCCGGCGCTGGCCGGGTTGGTCGATCGCGAAGTCGTGCTGGCGCCGACGATGACTGCACAGGAGGGATGATCGAAGCGAAGCTGCAATCATCGTTGCACGCGCGTTATCTTCACCCAAGCCCCTCCCACAGACGAGAGCGGGAGAAGTACTGCCGTGAGGCAGCAAGGATCAGGACGACCGGCCGGAGCAATTACGGGAACCGGGCACCCATTCAAGGATTATCCGCAAGCGATGCGACGGCTTTGGCTCATCACGAACCCAGCGTCGGGATCGACTTCGGCGGACGTGCTTGCGAAGTTCGATCAGCTGCTCGCGACATATAATTTCGAGGCCGTCGGTCGCACCGTGTTTCCTGGCGAAGCGCCCCCCGATGTGCCGGCGCTCACCGCTGCCAATGTCGATACGCTGGTCGTGTTCGGCGGCGATGGGACGATCAACGCCGCCGCAGCTGCCGCCGATGACTGGGACGGCGGTGCTTGCCTTGTGCTACCCGGCGGTACGATGAACATGCTTGCCAAATCATTGCACGGCGATGCGACGTGGGACGCCATCCTTGCGGTGGCGGCGCAGGCACCGCTGCACCGCCTGCCACTTGCTGTCGGTGGCGAGTCACGCGCGATGTGCGGGGTGATTGCCGGCCCTGTTTCGGCGTGGGTGCACGCGCGCGAACGCGTTCGCAGCGGTGCGTGGGGCGGGGTGCGGCGCGCGTTGAGCTTCGCGTGGCGCAAGTCGTTCGTGCGCTCGGTGCGGATCATCGGCGACCCGATTCACACCGGTCGCCGCCGCGCGGTTTTCATCACGCCGATCGAAGGTGCCCTCGAAGTCGCCTCGGTCGGGCTGGTTTCGGGGCTGAGCGCCGCAATTCTTGGGGGCCGATATCTGCTGGGCTGCTGGCGCGATGATCCGGATATCGTCATCAGCCGCTGTCAGTCGCTGACGCTTAGCGCCAATCGGACGGTCTCGGCATTGTTCGACGGCGAGCAAGTCAAGCTACGCAGCCCGGCGACGATCGTCTTCGCCGAAACGCGGCTGCAGTTCATCAAGACCTTGCCTGCGGTACCCGGCACATGAGCGTTACCTTATTCCATGTCTCCGACGTGCACTTTGGCACCGAGGACCGCGCCGCCCTGGCGTGGTTCGCCGCCAGCGTCGCCAGCGAACGCCCCGATGCGATACTGCTCACGGGCGATCTCACCGCCGCGGCGCGCAAGCGCGAGTACCGCGATGTCGCGGCATGGCTGGCGACACTCAATGCGCCGATCCTGCTCGAGCCGGGCAACCACGACCTGCCGGTGTACAACCCGCTGGCGCGGCTGCTGACGCCGTTCCGGCGCTTCAACCGGCTCGAAGCCGCGATCGAGCGCGACCTGACACTGCCCGGCGTCGAAGTCATTCCGTTGCGGACCGCCGCGCAGGCGCAGTTGCGGCGCAATTGGTCGCTCGGCGTCGTGCAGCCGCGATCGCTCGACGCCGCGCTGGTCGCGTTGGCGGCGCGTCCGGCGGGAACGCTTGCGCTAGTGACTTGTCACCATCCGCTGGTCGATGCGGCGGAAACCTCGACCGCGGGGCGGACGCGGGGCGGGGCGGCGGCGCTGCGGCGGCTCGCAGCGGCGGGCGCGGATGCCGTGCTCAGCGGCCATACGCATGATCCGTTCGACCTGATCTGGCACGGCGGCGAGCGGCCGATCCGCCTGATCGGCGCGGGGACCTTATCCGAACGACTGCGCAGCACGCAGCCATCGTTCAACCGGCTGATCGTCGATGGCGGCAATCTGTCTGTAACGCCGGTGACGATGCCTTAGGAACCCGGCTTGGCGTTTGCAGTTGTTTGAACTGAGGGAGCCAAGATATGACCGAATTCAAACCAGGTGACAGGGTCGAGTGGGACAGCAGCGGTGGTCATTCGGTCGG
>JAYTHJ010000314.1:0-9138 GCA_043732725.1 Sphingomonadaceae bacterium
GCCGGGTATTTATCCGACAGCGCTCCCGCCGCGGGCGCGACGAACAGCGTCGTCAGCGGCCACGGCGCGATCATCGCTCCGACCATCTGCGGCGTGAAACCGAAGTCGTGCTCGAGCCGAAACGGCAGCGACACCAGCAATGTCATCGACGCCGCGAAGACGAGAAAGCCGCCGAGCGCCGACAGCGCGATCACCGGGCGCGCCAGCATGTCGACCGGCAGGACCGGACGCGGTGTACGGCGCTGGTTGCGCACCAGTAGGACCGCCAAGCCGAGACCAATCGCGGTGACCGCGACCGACACCGCCGGCGAGCCGCCATGGACGCCGCTTTCGAGCCCGCCGATGATCAGGCCGAAGGTTGCCGCGCTGAGCAATGCGCCGGTGAAATCGAACGGCTCGGTGCGCGGTGGCGGATTAGGCAAAAAGCGGCCGAAGGCGAGCGACAGCAGCGCCAGCGGACTGGCTGCGGCGAACAGCCACGGCCAGCTTGCGACCGCCAGCAGCAGGCCTCCCGCCGTCGGGGCCAGCGCCGCGGCGCTCGACACGACGATACTGTTGAAGCCGAGCCCGCGCCCGAGATACTGCGGCGCGTAGAGCAGCCGGAGCATCGCCGCCATGACGCTGAGCGAGGCCCCTGCGCCGAGCGCCTGCAACGCCCGCACGACGAGCAGGAACGGCAAGCTGTGCGCGAAGAACGCGAGCGCACTGGCTACCGCGAACAGCAGCAGGCCCATTTGATAAAGCCGCCGCAAGCCGATGCGGTCGCCGACCGCTGACAGCGGCAGCAGCGTCATCACCAGAACCAGCTGGTACACCGTCACCACCAGCACCGCCGCCGACGCGTCGACGTGCAGGTCGCGCGCGATCGTTGGCAGCGCGACGTTGGCAATACTGCCGTCGAGCACGACCAGCGCAGTTCCGAACGACAGCCCGACAACGCCGGCGACCATTGCCGCGCGGCTGACCGGTGCGGCAGCGCGGGCTTGCGCAGGCCCGGTGGGGCGGGCATCGGAGGGCGCGGTGGCGCTGAGCGAGACCGCAGCGCGGCTTTCGGGCGCATTCGCGGCGATTACTGACATCGGGACTCCGGCTGATGCATTGCGGACATCGCCTTAACGCGCCAAGGGGCAACGCGACATCGGCTTTGCGAGCGGATTATCGATCTAGTTCGTCGCACGTTCATCGACACACCGTACTTATATTCGGGGATGCGACGTCTCCGCTGCGTCTCGGTTCCTCCCGCACTGGAGTTCCAATGGCCGACCGAGGTATCGAAGCGCCGTTGGCAAGGCCCCGGGCCGGGCGGACGCGTTCGGTCGTCTGGGTGCTGGTCGCGATCCTTGCCGGAGCGGCGTTCCTGTACTGGCTGACGCACCGCGCGCCGACCGGAACCGCAGCCGTCGGAGCCGCGGGCGGCCGGCGGCCGCCGACGACGGTCGGCATCGCCAAGGTGATGCTCGCCGACGTGCCGCTAACGCTCGACGCGCTCGGCACGGTGACGCCGCCGGTGACCGCGACGGTGCGCGCGCGGATCGCGGGGACGCTCGACCAGGTGAATTTCAGCGAAGGCCAGGAGGTCGATGCCGGGCAGTTGCTCGCCGAGGTCGATCCGCGACCGTACAAACTCGCACTGGCACAGGCGCAGGGTCAGCTCCAACGCGACGTCGCGCAGCAGCAGCTGGCGGCAGCCGACCTCCAGCGCTACCAGACCCTGCTCCAGCAGGACTCGATCGCGCGGCAGCAGGTCGATACGCAGCGCGCCCTTGTCGGCCAGCTCGGCGGCACGCTGGCGACCGACCGCGCCGCGGTCGGCGTGGCGCAGCTCAATCTCAAATACACGCGGGTGGTGGCTCCGGTTGCCGGCCGGGTCGGGCTGCGGCAGGTCGACGTCGGCAACTATGTGACGCCCGCCGATACGGGCGGCATCGTCGTGCTGACGCAGGTGCATCCGATCGACGTGGTATTCACGCTGCCCGAGGCGCAGACGCGGCAGGTGCTCGAGGCGGCGCGGCGCGGGCAGGGGCTGCCCGTCACCGCGCTCGGGCGCAATGGCAACACCGTGCTGGCGCATGGCCGGTTCGCGACGTTCGACAACCGGGTCGATACGAGCACGGGCACGTTGCGGGCCAAGGCGCGCTTCGCCAACGACAACAATGCGCTGTTCCCCAACCAGTTCGTCAACATCCGGCTGACCTACGGCGTGCTGGCGCAGGCGAAGATCGTGTCTGTGACGGCGGTGCGTAACGGGCCGAAGGGTAGCTTCGTCTATGTTGTCCACCCCGATCGCACCGCCGAGCAGCGCCCGGTGACGACCGGCGCGTCGTACGGCGACAAGGTCGCGCTGCGCACCGGCGTGGAGGCGGGCGAGACCGTCGTCACCGAGGGTGCCGATAAGCTCAACGACGGCGACAAGGTCATGCTGCCCGGCGACCGCCGCGGCGGCGCGAGCGGCGCAGGCGGCTACGGCGGCGGCGCGGGGCACGGCGGCAGCGGAAGGCATCGTCACCGGCAGGATGCCGCCGCGCCGTGAACGACGTGGCGAACCCGGTTTCGACGCTGCCATCGCGCAGCACCCCGACAGCGCCTGGCTCAGCCCCGGTTGACCCGGCGAACCTCACTGGCGGCGTCAACCCGTCGGCACCGTTCATCCGGCGGCCGGTGGCGACCGCGCTGCTGATGATCGCGATCATGTTGACGGGCATCGTTGGTTTCCGCCTGCTGCCGCTGTCGGCGCTGCCCGAGGTCGATTATCCGACGGTTCTCGTCAGCACCGGTTATCCCGGAGCCAGTCCCGAAGTGATGAGCGCCACGGTCACCGGGCCACTCGAACGCCAGTTCGGCCAGATGGCGGGATTGAAGCGGATGTCGTCGGTCTCGTCGGGCGGCGCGTCGTCGATCACGCTGCAATTCGGCCTGACCGGCTCGCTCGATGTCGCCGAGCAGGAGGTCCAGGCGGCGGTCAACGCCGCCGCGTCGCTGCTGCCCGCCGACCTGCCGGCGCCGCCGATCTATGCCAAGGTCAATCCCGCCGACGCGCCGGTGCTGACGCTCGGCGTCACCTCGGACAGCCGGCCGCTGACCGAGGTCCAGAACCTCGTCGACGAGCGTGTCGCGCAGAAGCTGGCGCAGGTCGCCGGCGTCGGGCTGGTGTCGCTGTCGGGAGGCCAGCGCCCGGCGGTGCGGATCCAGGTCAACACGGTCCAGCTCGCGTCGTTCGGGCTGTCGATGGAGCAGCTTCGCACGACGATCGCCAATGCCAACGCCAATGCGGCGAAGGGCAGCTTCGACGGTCCGACGCGCGCCTATGCGATCAACGCCAACGATCAGCTGGCGACCGCGCAACAGTACGGCGATCTCGTCGTCGCCTATCGTAACAACGCTGCCGTGCATTTATCCGACGTCGCGACGATCGCCGACGGCGCGGAGAATAACCGGCTGTCGGCATGGATGAACCGGACCCCGGCGATCATCGTCGACATCCAGCGCCAGCCCGGCGCGAACGTCATCGGCACCGTCGATCAGGTCAAGGCGCGGCTGCCCGAGCTGCAGGCGCAACTGCCCGCCGACATCCATGTCACGCTGCTCGCCGATCGCACCACCGGCATCCGCGCCTCGGTCGCCGATGTCGAGTTCGAGCTGGTGCTCGCGGTCGGCCTCGTCGTGCTGGTGATCTTCCTGTTCCTCGGCTCGATCGAGGCGACGCTGATCGCCGGGGTGTCGGTACCGTTGTCGATCATCGGTACCTGTGGGGTAATGTACCTCCTCGGCTACAGCCTCAACAATCTGACGCTAATGGCGATGACGGTGGCGACCGGCTTCGTCGTCGACGACGCGATCGTCGTCATCGAGAACATCAGCCGCTTCCGCGAAGCCGGCCGCCCGGCGTTCGCGGCGGCGCTCGAGGGGGCACGGCAGATCGGCTTCACGATCATCTCGCTGACGGTGTCGCTGATCGCGGTGTTGATCCCGCTGCTGTTCATTGGCGATGTCGTCGGGCGGCTGTTCCGCGAGTTCGCTGTGACGCTGGCGGTGACGATCGTGATCTCGGCGATCGTCGCACTGACGCTGGTGCCGATGTTGTCGGCGCGGCTGCTCAAGACCGAAAGCGCCGCGTCCGAGCACAGCTTTTCGGCACGCAGCAAGCGGGCGTTCCAGCGGCTGCTCGATGGCTATGACGCCGCGCTCGGCTGGGTGCTGGCGCGACAAGGCTTGACGTTGATGGTGGCACTGGTGACGCTGGTGCTCACCGTGGCGATGTACGTCGTTATCCCCAAGGGGCTGTTCCCGGTGCAGGACACCGGCCAGCTGCAGGGTGTCTTGCGAACCGATCCGGGGGCGTCGTTCGCACGCGTCGGCGAGGTCCAGCAGCAGGTCGCGGACGCGCTGCTGCGCGATCCCGATGTCGACTCGCTGAGCTCGTTCATCGGCGTCGACCGGCAGAATGCGACGCTGAACTCGGGGCGGCTGTCGATCAACCTCAAGCCCAAGAGCACGCGCAGCGCCGATCAGGCGACGATCATGGCGCGGCTGATCGACCGCGCCTGCGCCGTCGCCGGCGCGACGCTTTACCTGCAACCTGTGCAGGATTTGACGATCGAGTCCGAAACCGGGCCGACGCAGTTTCGCCTGTCGCTCGGCGGCAGCGATCCGGCCGCGGTGGCGCGCTGGTCGCATGTCATCGCGAACCACCTCCATAAGCTGCCGCAATTGCGCAACGTTGTCGCCGACGGCGACGCCACCGGCCCGGCGCTCAATATCGCCATCGACCGCTCGGCGGCGGCGCGCGTCGGGGTGACTGCGAGCGCCGTCGACGAGGCGCTTTACGACGCGTTCGGCCAGCGCATCATCTCGACGATCTTCACCCAGTCGAATCAGTATCGCGTTATCCTCGAAGCGACACCCGGCCTGATGACCAGCGGCGATACGCTGTCGCGCTTCTACGTGCCGTCGGGGTCGGGCGCGCCGGTACCGCTCGGGACTTTCGCGACGATCACCCAGACTGAGGCGCCGCTGGCGGTCGACCGCGTCGCGCAGTTCCCCGCCGCGACGGTCGGCTTCGACCTCGCGCCCGGCGTCGCGCTCGGTACCGGGGTCGACGCGATCAACGCCGATGTCGCCAAGGCTGGCCTGCCGCCCACCATTTCGGTGACCTTTCTCGGGGCGGCGGACGCGTTCCGCAGCGCGCTCGGCAACCAGCTATGGCTGGTCCTCGCCGCGGTGGTTTGCGTCTATATCGTGCTCGGCGTGCTGTACGAAAGCTGGGTGCATCCGGTGACCATCCTGTCGACGCTGCCGTCGGCCGGCTTCGGCGCGCTGCTCGGGCTGTGGATCACCGGCAACGATCTCGGCGTCATCGGCATCATCGGGCTCGTGCTGCTGATCGGCATCGTCAAGAAGAACGCAATTATGATGATCGACTTCGCGCTCGATGCCGAGCGCAATCACGGCATGGCTCCCGAGGCGGCAATTCGCCAGGCTGCGGTACTGCGCTTCCGGCCAATCCTGATGACGACGCTGGCGGCGATCTTCGGCGCGCTGCCGCTCATGCTCGGGCACGGCAATGGCTCCGAGCTGCGCCAGCCGCTCGGTATCGCGATCGTCGCCGGGCTGATCGTCAGCCAGCTCCTGACCTTGTTCACGACACCGGTGATCTATCTTGCGTTCGACCGGCTCGGCGAGCGCTTCGGCAGCCGCCAGCAGGCGGTTCCTGTCCCCGCCGAATGAACCTTTCGGCCCCCTTCATCCGCCGCCCGATCGGCACGACGCTCCTGGTCGTCGGGCTGCTGATCGCCGGCATAGCAGCGTTCTTCGAGCTACCGGTGTCGCCGTTGCCGCAGGTCGACTTCCCGACGGTGTCGGTGCAGGCGAGCCTGCCCGGCGCAAGTCCCGACACGATGGGATCGAGCGTCGCCACGCCGCTCGAACGCCGTCTCGGCACGATCGCCGACGTCACCGAGATGACCTCGCAAAGTGGTCTCGGCAGTACGCGGATCACGCTGCAATTCAATCTCGGGCGCAATATCGACGGTGCGGCGCGCGACGTGCAGGCGGCGATAAGTGCGGCGCGCGCCGACCTGCCGTCGACGCTGCGTGCCAACCCGACCTACCGGAAAGTCAACCCCGCCGACGCGCCGATCATGATCCTTGCGCTGACCTCGAAGACGCGTTCGCCGGGTCAGATTTATGACGCGGTGGCGACGACGCTGCAGCAGCAGCTGCTGCAGGTCGAGGGCGTCGGCGATGTCGAGCTCGGCGGCGGCTCGCTGCCGGCGGTACGCGTCGACCTCAACCCGGCGCAGTTGAACGCCTACGGCATCGCGCTCGAAGATGTCCGCGCGGCGATCCAGGCGTCGAACGCCAACCGCCCGAAGGGCGCGCTCGAAGGCGGCGGGCTGCGGCTGCAGGTCTACACCAACGATCAGGGCATCACGGCAGCTGATTACCGGGGTCTGCCGATCGCTTACCGTAACGGCGCGCCGGTGAGGCTCGAAGACGTCGCCAGCGTCACCGATTCGGTCGAGGATACCCGCACTACCGGGCTGTTCAACGGCAAGCCCGCCGTCGTCGCGATAATCAGCCGCCAGCCCGGTGCGAACATCATCGCCGCGGTCGACGGCGTCAAGAAGCAGCTACCTGCCTTACGCGCGGCGCTGCCCGGGGATGTCCAGCTGCAGGTCGTCTCTGACCGCACGGTGACGATCCGCGCCTCGCTCGCCGAAGTCGAGACGACGCTGCTGATCGCGACATTGCTAGTGGTCGGAGTGGTCAGCGTCTTCCTCGGCTCGTGGCGCGCCACCGTCGTGCCCGCAGTCGCGGTTGTTGCATCGCTGACCGGTACGCTCGCGGTGATGTACCTACTCGGCTTTAGCCTCAACAACCTGTCGCTGATGGCGCTGACCGTCGCCACCGGCTTTGTCGTCGACGACGCGATCGTCGTGCTTGAGAATATCAGCCGCTATATCGAGGCGGGCATGAAGCCGTTCGACGCGGCGCTGCGCGGCGCGGGCGAAGTCGGGTTCACCGTGTTGTCGATCTCGATCAGCCTCGTCGCGGTATTCATCCCGCTGCTGTTCATGGGCGGCATCGTCGGGCGACTGTTCCGCGAATTCGCCATCACGCTGTCGGTCGCGGTGCTGATCTCGCTGGTGCTGTCGCTGACCGCGACGCCGATGATCAGCGCCCTGCTGCTGAAGCCGCGCCCCGCGATTGCTAAGCCAAGCTGGTTCGACCGGCGTTTCCGGAGTGTCGAGAACGGTTACGCCAAGGCGCTGGACTGGTCGCTCGGCCATGTCGGGCTGGTTCTGCTGATCCTCGGCGCGACGCTGGCGTTCAACGTCTGGCTGTACGTCGCGGTGCCCAAGGGCTTCTTTCCGCAGCAGGACACCGGCGAGTTGCAGGGCGGTTTGCGCACCGACCAGAGCATCAGCTTCCAGGCGCTGCGCGGTAAACTGGGCCAGATCGTCGGCACGATCACGCATGACCCCGCGGTGGCTTCGGTCATCGGCTTCACCGGCGGCAGCCGGGCGGGCGGCGGCTTCATCCTCGTCTCGTTGAAGCCCAAGAGCGAGCGCAGCGACAGCTCGGCCGATGTCATCAAGCGGCTGCGCCCCAAGCTCGGGCGGATCGCCGGCGCGGCGACGTTCTTCCAGCCGGTGCAGGACGTCCGCGTCGGCGGGCGACAAGGCAACGCACAATATCAGTATACGCTGAAGAGCGACAACAGCGCGGTACTCGCCGCCAGCACCGCGCGGCTGGTGCTGGCGCTCAAGGCCGACGGCCGCCTGACCGACCTCGACAGTGACCAGCAATTGAGCGGAGTCGAGACCTATGTCGACATCGAGCACGCCACCGCCGGGCGACTTGGCGTCACCTCGCGCGATGTCGACAACGCGCTGTATGACGCGTTCGGCCAGCGCCAGGTGTCGACGATCTACCGCGCGCTCAACCAGTATCACGTCGTCATGGAGGTCGCGCCGGAATTCGCCTATTCGCCCGATGTGCTGAACGGCGTCTATGTGCCGTCGCGCAGTCCAGCGGCGCAGGCTGCCAACGCGGCCGCCCCGGCCGACAGTTCGACAACTGCGAACCCGCTGGCGGCGCTGGCCTCGGGGCAGGCCGTCGCGGTGCCCGGCGGCAGCGCCGGCCAGGCGGGCGCGGCTTCGACCGGCAGAGTGCTGAGCACCGCGCCGGCGACGATGGTGCCGCTGGCGACCTTCGCGCGCTTCCGGGACCGGCCCGCGGCGACCTCGGTCAACCACCAGGACGCCTCGCCCGCCGCAACGATCAGCTTCAATCTCGCGCCCGGCAAGAGCCTGAGCGATGCCAAGGCGGCGATTGCCGACGCCGAAGCCAGACTGCGGCTGCCCAGCTCGGTGGTCGGCAATTTCGCCGGCACCGCCAAGGTGTTCGAGCAGTCGACTGCGGCGACGCCGCTGCTGGTGCTCGCGGCGCTGGTCGTCATCTATCTCGTGCTCGGCATCCTGTACGAAAGCCTTATTCACCCGCTGACGGTGCTGTCGACACTGCCCGCTGCCGGGATCGGCGCGGTGATCGCGCTGATGCTGGCGGGGATGCAGTTCGACATCATCGCGCTGATCGGCGTCATCCTGCTGATCGGCATCGTCAAAAAGAATGCCATCCTGATTATTGACTTCGCGATAGACGCCGAGCGCTCGGGCGGCATGAACCCGCGCGAGGCGATCCGCGAAGCCTCGCTGCGGCGCTTCCGACCGATCATCATGACGACACTGGCAGCGCTGTTCGGCGCGGTGCCGCTGGCGCTCGGCTTCGGCGAGGGTGCCGAACTGCGCCAGCCACTCGGCGTCGCGATCGTCGGCGGGCTGCTCGCAAGTCAGGCGCTGACGCTGCTGACGACACCCGCCGTGTATCTGGCGCTCGACCGCTTCCGCCGCCGCGGGAGCAGCGAAGCCGGACTGGCGCGGCATGCGCAGCCGGCCTGAAGGAGCTTTGATGCGAACACACCTGCGGCGCTCCGCAGCCGTTTTGTCGACAGCGGCCCTGCTTGTCGGCTGCGCGGTTGGCCCGAACTACCGTCGCCCGGTCGCCACCGCTGGCACGGCCGCGTGGAAGTCGGCTCCCGGCTGGCTGCCAGCGCAGCCCGCCGACGACCGGCCGCGC
>JAYTHJ010000315.1:0-2733 GCA_043732725.1 Sphingomonadaceae bacterium
TCGACGGATGCAAATCGACTCCGGCCTCGACGCCGCGCAGCCGTTCGAGATCGAGCGCATTGTTGCTGGCGACGGCATCGGCGCCGACGCGGAACGGCCGGTACAGCTCGTTCGGCGTCGGCAGCCGATAGCCGGTATAGGCGGCAGCGCGCAGCTTGATGCCCGGCACGACGTCGAGCGCAATGCCGCCGCGTGCCGAAAGTTGCCAGCCGCTGCGGTCGGCGGGGCGCTCGTCGATCGTCGTCGCCAGCGTCTGCGCGTCGATCTCGTGCAGGAAGCCGCCGGCGATTCGCCAGTGGTCGATACGCCCGCCGGCGGTCAGCGCCAGCCGGTCGCCGAAGATCTCCGGCAACGGCGTCGCCGAGACTTCGGCATAGCCGCCGGCGACTTGGTTGTGGCCCCCGCCGGTGCGCAGCCGCGTGTAGCGCCCGAGCAGGAAGCGCGAGCGTTCGTCGGTCTGGCCGCTGTCGTCGCGCAGGTCGACGCCGAGCCGCAGCTCGAGCTGCTTGCCGGTCGGCGGGCGCAGCTCGAGCTTCCCGCCGAGCCCAGTTGCCGGCGTATTATACTCGTCGAGCGACAGCGTCGCGACGGCGCGCGCGGCGTCGAGCGCGACGACGGTGTTGGCGAAGGTCTCCGCCTGCACATAGGCGAGCGCCTGCCATTGCCAGCGACCGGTGCCGAGCAGCCGCACGCTGCTGTCGACGCCGCGCACTGTGCTGGTGTTGCCGTCGATACCGCGGACGCGGTGGTCCTCGAAGCCGAGCGCATCGACGAGCAGCGCCACGTCGCCGCTTACTGGCAGTCGCGCGTTCAGGCCCACACTGCCCTGAGCGTAGCGCGCCGCGATGTCGGCGGGGCCGCGCTGGCCGGCGGGGATGATGACATAGCCGTCGCCACGGTCGTAGCGCCCGAACAGTGAGACCGCGCCAGTGCCGAGCCGGGTGCTGCCGATGGCGCTCGCGGTCAGCGCATTGCGACCCCCGTAATCGAGCGCCACCTGCACGCCGGGCAGCGTCGCGGGGTCGGCACTGTTCAGCTCGATAGTCCCCGCCAGCGCCCCGGTCCCGAACGCCCCAGCGCCCGCACCGCGGATGACGCGGACGTTGCCGAGCCGCTCGGGCGCGATCGCGAACCACGGGATATAGCCCGCGAACGGGTCGCCGAGCGGCGCCCCGTCGAGCGTCACCAGCGCGCGGCTCGACGCGTTGCCACCGAGCGCGCGCAACGTCGCGCCCTGGCTGGTCGGATTGGCGGTGCGGCTGTCGGTGCGGCGAAACTGCTGAAACCCGGCGACGTCGCGCAGCACATCCTCGATCCGGTTCGAGCCGCTAGCGTTGAGCTGGCGGGGTTCGAGCGTGACGATGTCATATGCGCCGTCGCCCTTCGCCACCGGCAGCCCGGAGACGACGATCTCAGGCGCGGGCGGCGGCTCGTCGGCGACGGCGGAGACTGACAGCAACGCGGCGTAAGTGAGTGTGGTGAGGCAACGCATCGGGCGACGTAAAGGCTGTTTCACCTCGAACGAGCAAGGCCCATTCCGCTCCTTCCGAGCGAAGTCGGGGAACCCACGATTTCGGACCGAGGTGGTGCCTCAGTTAGGCGTCTGCTGCCGACCCCAAAGCGGTCGTTGACGCAACGGGCACGAGGCGCACAATCAGGACATGAGCAGAACGACCCTCCTCCGATCAGTCGCCGTCATCGCTGTTTTCGCCGGGCTACCGCTATACTGGTCAACGTTCCCGCCAAGGCTTCCGATCGGGGCCGCTGACGGCACATACGCCAATCCTTGTTGCGGGTCGCTCAGGCTCGATAGAGGTCAGATGCTTTTCGGTCGAAGGCGGATAATCAGCTATGTTATCGAACACGATAAGATTGGACGATATGTATTGGCTAACCACTATGTGGGAGGATATGACGACAAAGCTTTCGAGTTTTACGCATCTCATGACTCGCTGATGCTACGGCTAGACGTCGCGACCCGACCTAGGAACATCGAACTGTTCGACAAGGCTGCGACGTTAGACTTTAAGCGGGTCGAAGCGAACGGCAGCTAAATACCTATAAGCAGACATAGGCTGTCATACCGCTTCCCCCCTTTCGTGACCTTCGTTGCGATCTGGCCTAGCGCAATTAGTACCCGTGCTACGTCGTCGTCCTGTAAATAAGTTGACATCATGAGCATCACGCGCCGGGTATTTCTCGGTGGGGCTGTTGTGTCGTTGGCGTCACCCGTCAGCGCGATGGTCGGTCCACTGCTCGGTATCGCGAAGATTACCTCGGGCCGCGAAGTCATGATCTCCGTCGCCGGCGGCCGCGTCTATGTTCGCGTCAACGGCGATATCCGTGGCGCGAAGCCGCCAATCGTTTTCATCGACGGCGGGCCGGGCAGCTCGCATTGATATTTCCTGAACGCCACGGCGCTCGCCGGCGACCGTGCGGTAATCCTGTGCGATCAGCTCGACAGCGGTCGATCCGATCATTCCGGCGACCCGGCGAACTTTCAGGTACCGCGCTTCGTATCCGAGCTCGAAAACATCCGGGCCGCGCTCGGAGTCGATCGATGGCATGTGCTCGGGGCGAGCTGGGAAGGCACTGTCGGGTTGGAATATGCGGTTCGGTATCCGCGCGTGCTGGCCAGTCTTATCCTGCCGTCGCCGCTTATTTCGACTGCGGTCTGGCTGCGAGACGCCCGCACATTGAATGACAGCATACCACCCGGCGAGCGGCGTGTAC
>JAYTHJ010000316.1:0-9086 GCA_043732725.1 Sphingomonadaceae bacterium
TCATAATCTTCGGTTATGCACGCCGGATCGAACGGCCTGCCGCCGCCACCGGCGAGCGCGGCGAGCACATCGCGGTCAATGGCACAGGCGACGCCCGCGCTCGGCACCGCCGCGCCGATCGCCTCGCGGATGACCATATCCTTGGCGTGCGCCTCGGCGAACTCGTCGAGATAATGACCGCTGACCCACCGCGAGCTGCGGTCGACGAGCAGCGCGACCGGCAGCTGACCATTGCCAGCCGGGGAATCAGGTGATCGAAAATCGCCAGTTCGCGCGCGTGAACAACGCCCTCGGCGTCATGCAGCACGATGGCCTTGTAGCGCTGCCGCGCCACGATCTCGGCTGCCAGCACGGCACGCCACAGATGGTTCAAGCAATCGGCCTTGGTGGTCGGGCCGGGGCGGCTACAACCGACAGTCGTGATCCGCGGATCGCCGACCGCAGCGATCGCCGCCGCAGTGGCCGGGTCCTTCGGATAGACCCCGACGAAGACGCGGTAGTGCGGATAATCGAGGCGGCTGGTCAGATCGCGCAGCATCGCGCCGATCACCGCGGCCTCGTCCCAAGCGGGGACGATGCTCGCCATCCAGCCGAGCTCGCCGCAGGGTAGATTCTCGACCCGCAGAGGCCGGTGACGGCGGTAGACGACGCCGGCCCGCCACGCCCGGCGGCCGAAATAGATCAGGTCGAGCGCAAAACCGTCGAGGCTCGAAATCGCGATGCCGGCAGCGACGATCAGCAACACCTCATGGGTGAGCACGTGCAGCGTCGCGAGCGCGCTCAGTCCGCCGCTGATCAGCATTCAAGTTGGCCGCCCCGATGCCACCCTGATGCATACGGGGAGGGCCGTTTGCGGTCAGGGCGAGTGGCAACCGGGGCGGCCTCGGAGACTGGCACCGGCGGCGCAGGGTCAAGCGCCGTTACGTCACCAGGTCCGATGGGGAAGCCGCGCGACACATGCGCGACGGCTGAGCTGAGAAGGCTTTGAACGGTCGGCGGTTGCCGAAATCTCCACCACGGCGCTGGCGACCGGCAGTTCTCGCCGCGGCGATAGCGGCGGTGCTGCGATCGGTGTACGCGTAGCTGGTCACGACAACCTCCTTACTGGCACGCTGTACCATGACCGAGACTATATCGAAACATCTTTTGATATCAATACGCTTCAGCCGCGGTGTACCGTGAACGGCGAGGCAGCCTATCTCGATCTGCTGCGCCGTACGTGGCAGCACGGCGTCAGCCGCGCCGACCGCACCGGCACCGGCACCCGGGCGCTGTTCGGCGAGACGCTGCGTTTCGACCTGAGCGACGACAGCGTGCCGATCCTGACGACCAAGCGCGTCTTCTGGAAGACTGCAGTGCGCGAACTGCTGTGGTTCCTGTCGGGTAACACAAGCATCGTACCGCTGGTCCGGCAGGGCGTCCATATCTGGACCGACTGGCCATTGGACAAATACCGCGCCAAGACCGGCGACGCGCTCGACCGCGAGGCGTTCGAAGCGCGGCTGCTAAGCGATGCGGTATTCGCGGCGCGGTGGGGCGATCTCGGCCCGGTCTACGGCTCGCAGTGGCGGCACTGGCCGAAGTATGCGCCTGATGGGCAGGGCGGCTTCCGGCGCGATCCGGATGGCATCGATCAGATCACCGCCCTGGTCGCGGGATTGCGCAATAACCCGAACTCGCGGCGGCACATCTTCACCGGCTGGAACGTCGCCGAGCTCGACCGCATGGCGCTGCCGCCGTGCCACATGACCTATCAGTATTTCGTCGCGCCCGACGCGACCGGGGACGGACGCTTGTCGGGCATTCTGTACCAACGCTCGTGCGATCTCGGACTTGGCTTCGCGTTCAACATTTTCGAGGCGGCGCTGCTGCTGCGGATGCTGGCGCAACAGTGCGACCTGCTGCCCGGCGAGCTGGTCTGGATGGGGGCCGACTGCCACGTCTACCTCAACCACGCGCATCTCGTCGAAGCGCAGCTGGCTCGCGAGCCGAAGCCGTTTCCGCGGCTTGGCTTCGCGCGCCGACCGACCAGCATCCTCGACTACGCCCTCGAGGACGTCGTCATCGCCGGCTACGATCCGCATCCCGCGATCGCCGCGCCGGTGGCGGTATGATCCTCAGCCTCGTCGTGGCGCGTGCCGATAACGGCGTGATCGGGCGCGACAACGCCCTGCCCTGGCGCATCCCGGCCGATCTGAGGCACTTCAAGCGGCTGACTGTCGGCAAGCCGGTGGTGATGGGGCGGCGGACGTTCGAGTCGATCGGCAAGGCGCTGCCGGGACGGCACAATATCGTGCTGACCCGCGACCCGGGCTGGAGCGCCGGGGGTGTGACGATCGCGCCCAATCTCGCCGAGGCGATCGCCGCTGCCGGGCTGGTGCCGAACGCCCGCGCCGAAGAGATCATGATCATCGGCGGCGCGCAAATCTATGCCGAGGCGCTGCCATCGGCGCGGCGAGTCCATCTGACCGAGGTCCACGCCAGCCCGGCCGGCGACACGCTGCTGCCCGCGTTCGACCCGGCGCGCTGGTCCGAGACGGCGCGCGAGGATCATGCTGCCGATGGCGAACAGCCCGGCTATAGTTTCGTGACGCTCGAGTGGGAAAGCTGACATGCGCTGGCTGAAATGGGGCGCGCTGGTCGTCGTGCTGCTCGTCGCGGGCTTCTTCCTGCTCGGCCCGACGATCGTCGACCGCCTGTCGAACCGCGTCGCCGGCAGCGGGGTATGGCCGGTCGCCGCGCACGCCAAGGCGCTTCATGCGACGCTGACTGTCGTCGACCTACACTCCGACAGCCTGTTGTGGAAGCGCGACGTCGACGGACTGCACGGCTACGGTCATGTCGACCTGCCGCGGCTGGAGGCGGGCAACGTCGCGTTGCAGGTCTTCTCATCGGTGACCAAGACGCCCAAGGGCCAAAATTACGCGACGAACGGCAGCGACACCGACAACATCACGCTGCTCGCCGTGGCGCAGCTGCAGCCGGTGCGGACGTGGAATTCGTTGCTCGAACGCTCGCTGTGGCACGCCGAAAAGCTACGTCGCGCCGAACTCGCGTCGAAGGGCCGGCTCACCATTGTCCGCAGCCGTGCCGATCTCGACCGGCTCCTCCGCGAGCGCGCTCGCGGTACCCGGCTGACCGGCGCGCTGCTGTCGGTCGAGGGCGCGCAGAACCTCGAAGGCCGGCTGGGTAATGTCCAGCGGCTGTACGACGCGGGTTTCCGCACGGTCGGGTTAGCGCACTTTTTCGACAACGAGGTCGCCGGGTCGAAGCACGGGCTGCGTAAAACCGGCCTGACGCCATTCGGCGTGCAGGTCGTGCGCGCGCTCGAGGATCGGCATATGCTCGTCGACCTTGCGCACGCCAGCGACGCGACGATCGCCGACGTGCTCCGCATCGCGCGCCGCCCGGTCGTCTACAGCCACGGCGGCGTCAAGGCGGTATGCAATACTAACCGCAACCTCACCGACGACCAGATTCGCGCGATTGCCGCGAACGGCGGCGTTATCGGCATCGGCTATTGGGATGCCGCGGTGTGCGCCGCGACGCCGGCCGCGACGGCGCGCGCGATTAAATACGTTCGCGACCTTGTCGGGATCAGCCACGTCGCGCTCGGCTCGGACTTCGACGGCGCGGTGACGACCGGTTTCGACACCGCGCACCTGAGCGCGGTGACGCAGGCGCTGCTCGACGCGGGCTTCGAGGAAAATGAGATCGCCGCGGTGATGGGCGGCAACGCGGTGCGGCTGCTCCGTGACGGGCTGCCGGCGGGGACGTAGCTGCTGCTGCTACCCCCCTTCCACCACCCCGCCAACCTCCGCTAAGAACGCCCGCATGCAGCGCATTCAGCACGGGGCCACCGTCGACGCACAACTCCGCGGCGGGGTGGTCGCGCTCGGTAATTTCGACGGCTTTCACCGCGGGCATCAGGCCGTTGTCGGTGCAGCGCTGGCGCGTGCACGTGCCGCGGGCCGTCCGGCGCTGGTGGCGACGTTCGATCCGCATCCGTCGCGGTTGTTCCGCCCCGAGCTGCCGCCGTTCGCGCTGACGACAACGCCGCAAAAGCTCGATCTGTTCGGGGCGTTCGGCCTCGATGCCGCGGTCGTCATCGATTTCGACCGCGCCTTTTCGAGCCTTACCGCTGAGCAATTCGTCGCCGACTGGCTTGGCGCGGCGGTCGGCGCGCATATCGTCGTCACCGGCGAGGACTTTGTCTTCGGCGCCAAGCGTTCGGGCAATACCGCCGCGCTGGCCCAGCTCGGTGCGACGCACGGCATCGCGGCGCACGTGGTCGCGCCGGTGTGCGACGGCGGCGCGGTCGATACCGCCGGCATCGTCTCCTCCAGCCGCATTCGCGCCGCGCTCGTGGCCGCCGATCCGCAAGCCGCGGCGACGCTGCTGACCCGGCCGTTCACCATCCGTGGGCAAGTCGAGCATGGAGCCAAGCTCGGGCGGCAGCTCGGCTTTCCGACGGTCAATCTGACGCTTGGCGCGTATCAGCGTCCGGCCTACGGGGTGTATGCGGTGCGCGTGCGACTTCGCGACGGCAGCGTCGTCGACGGCGTCGCCAACCTCGGGCTACGGCCGATGATCGAGCCGCCACTCGAACTGCTCGAGGCGCATCTGTTCGACTGGTCGGGCGATCTCTACGGGCAGACGGTCGAGGTCGAGCTGCACCACTTCCTGCGACCTGAGTGGAAGCTCGACGGGCTCGATGCGCTGAAGACACAGATCGCCGTCGATGCTGCCCATGCGCGCACCAAACTGGGCTGAGCCGCTCGACAAGCGCGCACCCGCCCGGCTATGTCGCGGCCTCATGAGCGACGCGCCTTCCTACCGCGACACAGTATTCCTGCCGAAGACCGACTTTCCGATGAAGGCCGGGCTGGCGGCCGCCGAACCGCTATGGCTGAAGCGTTGGCAGGCGGAGGGCGTCTACGAGCAGCTGCGGGCACAGCGCGCCGGCCGCGAGCGCTTCATTCTCCACGACGGCCCGCCGTACGCCAACGGCGATATCCACATGGGCCATGCAATGAACAAGGTGCTCAAGGACCTTGTCGTGCGCAGCCAGTCGATGCTCGGCAAGGATGCGCCGTATATTCCCGGCTGGGACTGCCACGGGCTGCCGATCGAGTGGAAGATCGAGGAGCGCTACCGCGCGCGCAAGTCGACCTCGTCGAAGACCGACGACCCGCAAGCGTTCCGCGCCGAATGCCGCGCCTATGCCGCCGAATGGGTGACGACGCAGGCGGCGCAGTTCGAGCGCCTCGGCGTCATGGGCGATTGGGCGCACCCTTATCTGACGATGGACTACGCGTCCGAAGCGACGATCGTCACCGAACTGCTCAAGTTCGCCGCGAGCGGCCAGCTCTACCGCGGGGCCAAGCCGGTGATGTGGTCGCCGGTCGAACAGACGGCGTTGGCCGAGGCTGAAATCGAATATGAGGACATCGTCTCGACGCAGATCGATGTCGCGTTTCCGATCACGCATTGCCCGCTGCGCCCCGATCTGGTCGGCGCGCATGCGGTAATCTGGACGACGACGCCGTGGACGATCCCGGTCAACCGGGCTTTGGCGTATGGGGCGGATGTTGAATACGCGCATCTAACTTATGATTGGCCCGAGACTGATCGAACGCTGACCGTCTTGGTGGCGAGCACGCTTCAAGGCGCATTTGAAGAACGATTGGATCATTCGCAGGATTTTTCGTTTCCGCAGCGCACAACGTTACACCGAATTCTAAGGGGCTCCGACCTCGCCGGGACGCTCTGCGCGCACCCGCTTGCCGGTACGCACCCGTTCTTCGACGAAGCCCGTCCGCTGCTTGCTGGAGACTTCGTCACCACCGATCAGGGTACGGGCCTCGTCCACATGGCTCCCGACCACGGCGAGGACGACTTCGAGTTGTGCAAGGCCAACGGCATCGAGCCGCTTTTCGTCGTCGGGCCGGGCGGGCGCTACCGCGACGACTGGCCGGTGGTCGGCGGCATGCACGTCTATAACGTCAACGGTAAGCGCGGGGCAAAGGGCGATGTCGTCACCGCCGCGCTGGCCGAGGCGGGGGCGCTGCTGGCGGACGACGATTACCAGCACAGCTACCCGCATTCGTGGCGCAGCCATGCCAAGCTGATCTATCGCTGCACCCCGCAATGGTTCATCCCGATGGATGTGCCTGCCCCTCCTTCTCCCCGAGTGGGAGAGGGCCAAACGCTCCGCAGCCTCGCGCTCAGCGCCATCGCCGATACCCGCTGGGTTCCCGAGCGCGCGCGGAACCGCATCACCGCGATGGTCGCCGGGCGTCCCGACTGGCTGATCTCGCGGCAGCGCGCGTGGGGGGTGCCGATCACATTGTTCGTCGACCGGCGCAGCGGCGACTATCTGCGCGATCCCGCCGTGGACGCGCGTATCGTCGCCGCCGTGCAGGGTGGCGGTGCGGACGCGTGGTACACGACCGATCCCGCGCATTTTCTCGGACCGGACCGCGACCCCGCCGACTACGAGCGCATCGGCGACATTCTCGACGTGTGGTTCGACAGCGGCTGCACCTATGCTTTCACGCTGGAGGAGCGCTTTGGCGCGGGCACGCGCGCGTCGCTGTACCTCGAAGGCTCGGACCAGCACCGCGGCTGGTTCCAGTCGTCGCTGCTCGAAAGCTGCGGCACTCGCGGCCACGCGCCGTACGAGGCGGTGCTGACCCACGGCTTCGCGCTCGACGCAGCGGGCAAGAAGATGTCGAAGTCGGTCGGCAACACCGTCGATCCGCTCACCGTGGTGAACAGCGAGGGTGCGGACATCCTGCGGCTGTGGGTCGCCTCGACCAGCTATTTCGATGATGTCCGCATCGGCAAGGAAGTGCTCGGCGGCCAGGCCGACGTCTACCGCAAGCTGCGCAACACCTTCCGCTATCTGATCGGTAGCCTCGGCGGCTGGAGCGAGGCCGAGCGGCTGCCGGTCGATCAGATGCCCGAACTCGAACGCTGGGTCCTCCACCGCGTCGCCGAGATCGACGCCGAACTGCGGGCGCATGCCGCGAACTTCGACTTCAACCCGTACGTGGTCGCGCTGAACAGCTTCGCGAACAGCGACCTGTCGGCCTTCTATTTCGATATTCGCAAGGACAGCCTGTACTGCGACGCGCCGACCTCGCTCAAACGCCGCGCCTGCCGGACCGTGCTCGATACGCTGTTCCACGCGCTGACGAAGTGGCTTGCGCCGGTGCTTGTGTTCACCGCCGATGAGGTCTGGCGGACGCGGTTTCCTGATGCGGGGAGCGTACATCTGGAGGCGTGGGCGGACTATTCGCCTTGGCGGGACGAGGCGCTTGCGGCGAAGTGGCAGACCATTCGAGAGATTAGAAGTGACGTGACGCTTGTGCTCGAGATCGGGCGCAAGCAGAAGGATTTCGGCTCCAGTTTAGAAGCTTATCCGATTGTGTCGTTTGCATCGGACAATCTTCGCCAGCTTATTGATAGTGTCGATTTTGCCGAAATTTGCATCACCTCTGAAATGCACATTAGCCCGCATCTTCTGGTCACCGAAGGGTTAGGTTCGAGAGTTCGCGTTTATGCAAATAAGTCTAAAGCTGCCCGATGCGATCGCTGCCGTCGCTATCTCCCCGACGTTGCTCCCGCTAGCCAGCTCTGCACCCGTTGCACCGACGTGCTTGCACTGACCGAGTTCGCCGCATGAAGCGCCTCGGCTATACGATCGCGGTCGTCGTCTTTTGTCTGGACCAGCTCAGCAAATACTGGGTGACGAGTATCCTCGACTTGCGCACGCGCGGTTACGTGGAGCTGCTGCCCGTGTTCGACCTGACGTGGGTCGAGAACCGCGGTGTCTCGATGGGGCTGTTCCGCGCCGCCGGCGATATGGAGCGCTGGCTGCTGGTCGTGGTGACGCTGGCGATCGCGGTCGGGGTGGCATGGTGGATCGCGCGCGAGGCGAGCCGGACCGATGTCGCCGCGCTGGGCCTCGTGCTCGGCGGCGCGCTCGGCAACATCGTCGACCGGGTCCGTTACGGCTACGTCGTCGACTTCTTCCACGCGTTCTGGCACGATCACCATTTCTACGTCTTCAACGTGGCCGATGCCGCCATTACCGTCGGCGTCATCATTCTGTTGCTGCGCGCCGCGGTCGCGCCCAGCGCCAAGCCGGTCTAGGAGTTGCCCGTGAAGTTTGCCTTCATCCGTACCGCCGTCATCGTCGTCGCCGCCGTCGCGGTGGCCGCTTGCGGCGGCAAGACCAAGCTGTCGAATCGCCACGCGCCCGACGAGTTCGCGATCAGCCGCGCCGCACCGCTGATTGTGCCGCCCGATTATTCGCTGACCCCGCCGCGGCCCGGCCAGCCGCGCGCGCTCGGTCAGGACGGCCAGACCCAGGCGGTCGAGGCGCTGTTCGGGCCGGGCTCGCGCGTGCCGCCGAAGTCGCCTGCCGAGGAGCAGCTGCTCGACAAGGCCGGCGCGGTCGGCAACAACAACCCGCGCGCCGAACCTGCGGTACGCTCGAGCGCCGCCGACCCCAAGACGCTGACCGTCGACAAAGGCGCGTTCCTGCGCGAGTTGATGTCGGCCCGGCCGGGCACGAGCAATGCCAAACTGGCGGAGGTCAAGGTCGGCGGCTGAGACGCGCGGACTACCCCCGCTTCTCCCCTGTCTTCCTGCTCCACTACTTCTGCTCCCCCTCCCCAAGACCTGCAAACTCGTTTCGGTAACAGCTTGCACGCGGCTCGGATACGCTGACGCTCCCGGCAGTTCACCCGGGGGGAACCGTCATGATCCGCTACCTGCTGCCGCTCGCCATGTTCGTCACGTCTGCTGCGATCGCCGCACCGGTCTGCGACGGTCAGCTCGTGACCATGCGCGTCTCGAAGCTCAAGCCCGGCGGCACTGCCGCTAACTTCGCCGAGGCGGTCAAGGCCAACGCCGACTGGTATAAGGCCAAGGGCTTGACCAACGACCGCTTCGTCAGCGCGGCGGTTATGTCCTACGCCGGAGGTGCGGCGAAACCGTCAGCCGATCAGTTCGTCACCATGCACATCGTCGGCGGCGCGAAGGCCCCGAGCACAAGGACAACGCGGCCTGGGGTG
>JAYTHJ010000317.1:0-2714 GCA_043732725.1 Sphingomonadaceae bacterium
AAACTGCGACAGTTTCGCGACGCGACCAACCAGCTGGAAGATCTCAGCTTCGACACGATCTCGGGAGCCGGGCCGAACGGCGCGATCGTCCATTACCGGGTCTCGGCGGCGACCAACCGCGCGATCGAGGCCAACTCGCTGTTCCTGATCGACTCGGGCGGGCAGTATCGCGACGGCACCACCGACGTTACCCGGACGCTCGCCGTCGGCGCGCCGACGCCCGAGATGCGCGAGCGCTTCACCCGCGTCCTGCAGGGCCATATCGCGCTGTCGAGCGCGGTCTTCCCGGTGGGCACCCGCGGCGCGCAGCTCGATGCGCTGGCGCGGCGGCCGTTGTGGGAAGCGGGGCTCGATTACGCGCACGGCACCGGGCACGGCGTCGGCAGCTATCTCAGCGTCCACGAAGGCCCACAGCGCATCGCGACCATCCCCGGCGGCCAGCCGGGCGGCGACGAGCCGCTGGCGGCGGGGATGATCGTCTCGAACGAGCCCGGTTATTACAAGCCCGGCGCGTACGGCATCCGCATCGAGAATCTCGTGCTGATCGAACCGCGCGACGTGGCCGGGGCGGAGCGGCCGATGCTCGGCTTCACGCCGCTTACGCTGGCCCCGATCGACCGCACGCTGATCGATCTTGGCATGCTGAGTTCGGCTGAACGCGGCTGGGTCGATGCCTATCACGGGCGCGTCGCTGCCGAAATCGGCCCGCAACTGGGTCCGGTTGAGCAGGCGTGGCTGATTTTGGTGACCCAGCCACTTTGATTTGGCGCGACCGAGTCAAGGGAAGTTCAGTGGCAATGGATCAGGTTGGGCCCACCGCACTGAATGCCGCTGAAGCGGCGTCGCTCGGCAGTCCATCGAACTATCCGCCGCCGCTTGCGAAATCCATGAACGGCCGCGTCAAGCAGCCGCTCGGCGACCTGTTCGGCGTGCGTAACTTCGGCGTCAACCGCACCAGCTTCGCGCCGGGCGCGGTGTCGGCGCTGTTCCATACGCACAGTAAGCAGGACGAGTTCGTCTATGTGCTCAGCGGCGAGCTGGAGCTACGCTCGGGCGACACCGAGGCATTGTTGACCGCCGGCATGTGCGCCGACTTCGTGCAGGGCGGCGCGGCGCACCAGCTCATCAACCGTTCAGCTGCCGAGGCGGTTACCCTGGAAGTTGGCGACCGGACGAGCGGCGACGCGGCGACCTACCCCGACGACGATCTCCAGGTGGCGATGGGCGAGGACGGTAAGTGGCGATATACCCGCAAGGACCGCTCGGCATGGCGATGATTTCGGTCAGGAATTTGCGGATAAGACGAGTGCCGCTGCTGCTTGCAGTCATGCTGCTGCAGACCGCCGCCGCGCATAAGCCGGTGACGACGTCGCTTGGCAGGATTACTGACACCAGTTCAGGGTTCGCTGCGACTACGCAGCTGCTCGGGCCCAGCGGCGAACTGCGCGGGACAGCGGCGCTGACCGCGGTCGAGACCGGGACGCATATCTTGGCGCAGCTTCAGGGCTTGCGGCCGGGGCCGTACGCCATCGATCTCCACAAGCTCGGCCACTGCGACGGCGCCGGTTTCACCGGCGCCGGCGACAGTATCGCGCATTCGACGAACGTCATCGCCGGAGTCGACGGCCGGGCGACGATCGACCTGACGATCGAAGGGCGGCCGTTCATCGGAGGCTCGCGGCCGTTGCTCGGCGCGACCGGCGCGGCGGTGGTGCTCGAGGCCGCCCCGCGCGACGGGCACGGTGCCGTCGCGATCGCCTGCGGTGCGCTCGCGCCGCACTGACCCGCTCGGCCTAGCCACCGCAGCGGCCTCGTCCGCTGCAACCGCCCGGCGCTACGGCTGTCCTTGACGCTGACGGGCGGGACCCGTATTTGCTCCTTCACGCGTGTGGCGGTCGTAGCTCAATTGGTTAGAGCGCCGGTTTGTGGTACCGGAGGTTGCGGGTTCAATCCCCGTCGTCCGCCCCAGCGATCCCGACAGGCGATCGCTGCTGGCCGGTTAGCCCACCATCTTTGATTTCGAGAGCGGCACACCGGCGGGTCTCATCGGCAACTTCTCGATCGTGCAGCGCTCCACGCCGGGTCTCTACGCCGCTCGGCGTTACGATGCGTTACCTCGCCGTGCCAGGTATCGGCGGGGCCGGAACGGCAACACAGGTGCTCAGCCATATGCCGTCAGCGCCCGCTGACGGCAGCCCGGACAACCCGCTCAACAACCGTCGCGTCAACCGGCGCTTCGGGGGGCTGATGCGGTGAAGTGTCTCGCCCTCATCTCGACGAGCAACTCGTTCGAACTCGACAACATCGCCGGTGCCGCGTCGAACCAGCCGGCTCGGGCGTCTCGCGGCGCGTGCGCCGCCGCAGCTGGTTGGTCACCGCCCAACAGCACGAGTTGCGATCCAGCCCTGCGCTGGAAGGCGGCACCGTTCCCGAAAGCTCCCCCGAAGCGACCGATGCGGGGGAGCTTTCTTGTCAGGCCATTTTGCCCGGTACGGTCGGGTGCGAACTTGACAGCCCGCCGTCGACCGCGATCGCCTGGCCATTGACATAGCCCGCCGCGTCCGAGGCGAGAAATAACGCGACAGCGGCGATCTCTTCCGGCCCCGCGGCGCGCCGCAACGGGTTGAGCTGTCCCAGCTTGTGCTCGGTGCCGCGCGCCCGAGCTCCGTCAAACCACATCTGCGTCATGCCGGTTTCGGTCAGTCCGGGGCATA
>JAYTHJ010000318.1:0-2701 GCA_043732725.1 Sphingomonadaceae bacterium
AGTCCGGCGGCGCTGGTCATCTGCGCTTCCGACCGGAAATAGAAGCTGGTGTGCGGATTGATCAGCAGCAGCGCATGACCGTTCGCGGTCAGCTGCGGCGCAATAGCGATGCCGTTCGACCCCGACGGCTCACGCAGCACCATCCCGAGTTCTTCCGCAGTCGGCGACGTCGGGCGGCCATAGAAGGTCTGCAGGTCACTAAGCGAGACCCGTTCGATGTCACCGCCGATGCTGCCTTCGGTAAAGCTCAGTGCCATCCACGGTTCGAAGCGGGTCAGCAATCGCGGATGCGTCACCGGATGCGTCGCGAGATAATAGTTTAGCCCATCCGCCCAAGCTTGCATCAGCGTTCGCAACCGGGCCGGGCTCGCCGCATAATCTACCTTGAGTTCGGCGGGATCGACGAACAGCCGCTGGCGCAGGTCACCCCAGATCGCACTCTCGCCGTCGACCTCGGCGGTACGGCCAAGCGCGGTCAGGTAGTTGGCCTCGATGCGCGAGAAATCGTCTTCGCCTTGCGCGTACATCAGCCCGAACACGGCATCGGCGTCAGTCCGCCCGCGAACGTGCGAAATACCCCAATCGTCACGGGTAATCGTAACCCGTGCGGCTGCTTGCTGCCAACGCGCCATCTCGGTGGCGGGCGCGCTCGCCGCGGTCGTCTGCAGCGCTAGCAGGATCAACAAATTGCGCGTGTGCCCCGAAATGCTATTCATGCCACAGGCGTAATGCGGCAACAGGGGAAAGACCATGCGCTGGGCGGTGGTGATAGCGGCTCTGCTGGCTCAATCGGTGGGTACAGTCCCGGCAGCCGAACCTGTTTCGGTGCTGCTAAAGCCCGCGGGCGTATTCGACGGTATCGACGGCAAGGTCCATGCACAGTGGGAGGTGCTCGTCACCGGCGACAGAATTGTCGGCGTCGGCCTCCATCTGCCGGTTCCCGTCGACGCGAAGGTGATTGACCTTGCCGGCACGACCTTGATGCCCGGCATGATCGAGGGGCACGGTCATCTCTTCCTCCATCCGTACAACGAGGCAAGCTGGGATGATCAGGTTCTGCACGAATCGTTGGCGCTGCGCACCGCGCGTGCGGTGGCCAGCGCGAAGGCCACGCTATTGGCGGGCTTTACCAGCGAACGCGATCTGGGCACCGAGGGCGCGGGATATGCCGATGTTGGGCTGAAAAGCGCGATCGAGCAAGGCATCGTCCCCGGTCCGCGCCTTGCCGTCGCTACCCGGGCGATCGTCGCGCTCGGGGCTTATGGCCCCAAGGGCTTCGAGCCCGGCGTCGCAGTCCCGCAGGGCGCAGAGGAGGTCTCCGGCGTCGACCAGATCGTCGCTGCCGTGCGCCGCCAGATCGCGGCGGGGGCGGACTGGATCAAACTCTATGCCGACTTCCGCTGGCGACCCAACGAGGACAGCCGCCCAACGCTAAGCCAAGAGGAAATAAAGGCCGCGGTCGCTGCCGCGCACGACGCCGGCCGCCCGGTCGCGGTCCATGCCGCGACCGCAGAGGGGATGCGGCGCGCCGTCGCCGCGGGAGTCGATACGATCGAGCATGGTTATGGCGGTACGCCGGAAATCTTCGCCGCGATGGCGACGAAAATGATCGCGCTATGCCCGACGCTCGCCGCGTCGGACGCTATCGCGCACTATCGCGGGTGGCAGGATCGCGAGCCCGCGCCGGCAGCAGTCGCGTTGAACCGCCAGAGCTTTCGCATGGCGATGAAGGCTGGCGTCCCGATCTGCATGGGCGGCGATGTCGGTGTGTTCACGCACGGCCAGAACGCGCGAGAGCTCGAATTGATGGTCGCCGCCGGAATGACACCTACCGATGCGCTGATCGCCGCCACCTGGGGCAATGCCCGCTGGCTGCATGTCTCCGACCGGCTGGGCGCAATAAAACCCGGGTTGCTTGCGGACCTGGTCGCCGTTGACGGTGACCCAACGGTGAACATCGGCGTCGTCCGTCGCATTCGCATGGTGATCAAGGGCGGAGCTGTGGTTTCGCCTAGCCCGTGATCGCATGCTGACCCAGTCAGACGTTAGTACCTAAAGACACTGCAAGAACTCTTGAATGACGTCTCGTTATTTCACCAGTCGACAGCGCCGATCCTGAAGATGCTCGAGGTCAACGCGTCGGGCGGTATGACAATTACTCGGAAGGGTTCAGCCGCTTCTCGCCGAAGCTTAGCGCGAAGTTCACGCCGATCAAGGAGTTTGCTGTCCGCGAAGCTTATGCGCAGGGCTTTCGCGCCCCGACCTTCGCCGAGAACGGGCTGACCAGCTCCTACGTCGGCTTCTCGACGTACATGCCGCCGGCAAGTTTTCAGGCGCTTCATGGCGGCGAGTAACCCATGGCACGCAACTCGCGGCGCAGCGTCTGGGTGCTGATCGACACCGCGAACTCGTCCCGGATCCACTGCACGAGATCGACCAGTCGCCAACGCACCACGCCGTGCGCGGCCGGGATAGGACCGCTCTCGACGCACGCCGCCAGCGCCGCTCGCTGGTTCGCATCCAGACGCGGGCAACCCCCGGGAGCTTTGCCATCGATCAGGCCGTCGGATCCGTCGCGGTTGAACCGCAGCACCCAGTCCCGCACCGTTTGCAGGCCAACCCCACCGGTCCGCGTCGCTCCGGCTGCCACCGTCATAAATCACCGCCAACGTCAAAAGTCGGCGAACCTCGCCGGCCTCGC
>JAYTHJ010000319.1:0-2698 GCA_043732725.1 Sphingomonadaceae bacterium
ATCTGAAGTTGTCGTTGCGTCCGATCGCCGAGGCGCTGGCGCACGTGCTCGGCCGCCCGGTCGCGTTCATCCCCGATTGCGTCGGCGCTGCGACCGCAGCCGCCATAGCCAAGCTCGCCCCGGGCAGCATCGCGGTGCTCGAAAACACGCGCTTCTACCCCGGCGAGGAAGCCAACGATCCCGGCTTCGTCGCGCAGCTTGCCAGGCTGGGCGAGCTGTACGTCAACGATGCCTTCTCCGCCGCGCACCGCGCCCATGCCTCGACCGAGGGGCTCGCGCATGCGCTGCCGGCGTTTGCAGGTCGCGCCATGCAGGCTGAACTCGACGCGCTTGAGCAGGCGCTCGGCAGCCCGCAGCATCCGGTCGTCGCGGTTGTCGGCGGGGCAAAGGTGTCGTCCAAGCTCGGCGTGCTGACCCATCTGGTGGCCAAGGTCGATCACCTGATTATCGGCGGCGCGATGGCGAACACCTTCCTTGCGGCGCGCGGCATCGCGGTCGGCAAGTCGCTGTGCGAGCGCGATATGTTCGACATTGCGCTGGAAGTATTGAACAACGCGCAGGCGGCGAGCTGCACGGTGCACCTGCCGTACGATGTCGTCGTCGCTACCGCATTCAAGGCGAACGCACCGCACCGCACCGTCAATGTCCACGAGATTGGCGCGGACGAGATGATCCTCGACATCGGCAGTGCCGCGGTCGAAGCATTCGCTGACGTGCTCAAAATCTGCCGGACGCTGGTCTGGAACGGACCGCTCGGCGCGTTCGAGCTCGTGCCGTTCGACGGGGCGACGGTGGCGCTGGCACAGACTGCCGCGGCATTGACCGACGCCGGCGGGCTGGTGTCGGTAGCGGGCGGCGGCGATACCGTCGGGGCGCTCAACCACGCCGGCTGTGCCGACCGCTTCACCTACGTCTCGAATGCTGGCGGGGCCTTCCTCGAATGGATGGAAGGCAAGCCCCTGCCCGGCGTCGAGGCGCTGAACTACTAATGCCCAATCACGTTTGAGAGGCTTCGCATGACTCCCGCCGTCAAGGCCATTCTGGCCAATTACGAGAGCGACAACCCCGGTACCAAGGCCAATCTGGCGCGCATCCTGATGCAGGGTCGCTTGGGCGGCACCGGCAAGCTCGTCATCCTGCCGGTCGACCAGGGTTTCGAGCATGGTCCGGCGCGAAGCTTTGGGCCGAATCCGGCAGCCTATGACCCGCATTATCATTTCCAGCTGGCGATTGACGCGGGCTTGAGCGCCTTCGCCTCGCCGCTCGGCATGATCGAGGCGGGAGCCGACACCTTCGCCGGGCAGATCCCGACGATCCTCAAGTGCAACAGCGCCAACAGCTGGGCGACGTTGAAGGATCAGGCGGTGACCGCCACCGTCGACGACGCGCTGCGGCTCGGCTGCGCCGCGATTGGCTTCACGGTCTATCCGGGTTCGGAATATTTCTTCGAGATGTCCGAGGAAATCCGCGAGATGTCGGCCGAGGCGAAGAGCGTCGGCATCGCCACAGTATTATGGAGCTACCCGCGCGGCGGCGAACTGAGCAAGGACGACGAACTCGGCGTCGATGTTGGAGCGTATGCGGCGCACATGGCGGCGCTTGCGGGCGCACACATCATCAAGGTCAAGCTGCCGAGCGATCACGTCGCGCAGAAGGACGCGAAGAAGACTTACGAGAATATTGATACGGCCAGCCAGGCGGCGCGCGTCCGCCATGTTGTGCAGGCGTGCTTTGCCGGCCGCCGGATGGTGGTATTCTCGGGCGGTGCGACCAAGGGTACCGATGCGCTCTTCGAGGACGCGCGCGACATCCGCGACGGCGGTGGCAACGGCTCGATCATCGGACGCAATACCTTCCAGCGGCCGCGGGACGAAGCACTGGCGATGCTGGACCAGATCATCGGGATTTACCTGGGGCAGCATTAGGATTGTCACCCCGTCGGACGCCGAGGTGACAGAAGGTGAAATAATGGACGAAATCGACCTCATCCCGCTCGATCCCGGCTTCGCCTCGCGCTTCGATCAGCAGCGTCGCCCGAAGTGCCAGCTTTACGTCGTCTCGCCTGCATCCTTCGAGCTGGCGAGCTTCGCCGACCAACTTCGTGCCGCGCTTGACGGCGGTCCGGTCGCGGCGTTTCAATTAAGGCTCAAAGACGTGGACGACGATACCGTCCGCCGCGCCGTCGAGCGGCTGGTGCCGATCTGCGCCAGCCGCGACACCGCATTCATCCTCAACGACCGCATGGACCTCGCGAAGGAACTCGGCACCGACGGGCTCCACCTCGGCCAGTCCGACGGTAGTATCGCCGACGCGCGCGCGCTGCTCGGCCCGGAAGTGCAGATCGGCAAAACCTGCCACGACAGCCGCCATCTCGCGATGGAGGCGGGTGAGGCCGGGGCGGATTACGTCGCGTTCGGCGCGTTCTACGAAACTACGACCAAGCCGAGCCATTACCGCCCCGAGCCGCCGCTGCTCGGCTGGTGGACGACGCTCTCGCAGCTGCCGTGCGTCGCGATCGGCGGCATCACCCCCGCCAACGCCGCGCCGTTGATCGCGGCCGGGGCGGACTTCATCGCCTGTGTGAATGCCGTATGGCTGCACCCAAAGGGAGCGGCGGCGGGCGTCGCGGCGTTCGGTCCGGTGCTGGCGGGCGGCATGTTGGCATAATGCGGCCGCTGGGCTAGAAAGCGCTCTTCCC
>JAYTHJ010000320.1:0-2682 GCA_043732725.1 Sphingomonadaceae bacterium
TACGCGAACGAGGGCGCGTGTCAGTTCCTGTTTCTGAAGGGCAACGAGCCGTGCGAGGTCAGCTATGCCGACCGCGCCGGCAAATATCAGGGACAGCGCGGGGTAACCCTGCCTAAACTTTAAGTGACCCAAACCCCGCGCGCATACCTTGCAACCATATCGCTTCTCACCCATTTCGGCCTCATCGTACTACGCAACGACAAAGGTGCCCTATGAATAAGTTTGTTGCCGCTGCCTTGATCATGATGCTGCCGCTAGCTGCAGCGCCGGTCGCAGCGAAGGGCTGCATCAAGGGCATGATCGCGGGTGGCGTCGCCGGTCACTATGCCGGTCATCATGCCGTCGCCGGAGCGATGGCGGGCTGCGTCGCCGGACATTACATTGCTAAGCACAATTCGAACAAGACCGCCGCGACGCAGACGATGACGACCTCGCGCGTGGCGACGGCCGCGACGCCGCGTTAACTTCGACCGCTTCGAACGGCGATCAAAGGCCCGATGCGCGACGCGCATCGGGCCTTTGTTTTTTAAGCGCGCGCTGCGACGCTCGCGGTGCGGTCGAGCTTACCCCAGCCGACCAGCGGCCCGTGCAGCGCCGACCAGACCGCGCGCAGCACAACGTAGTACATCATCTGCCGATAGCCGAAGCGCTGCGGCAGCAGCAGCCACAGCAGCCGCTTGCGCTCGCGCGGTTCGAGCGCAAAGGCGACGAAGCCGCTGGCGAGGTCGATCGCGCTGAACACCAGCCAGAAGCTGCCCATGCGCAGCAGCTCGGCATGACTGGCATCGACGCCGTGTTCCCAGACTGCAGCGATGGTCTGCGCGATACTGATCGCCAGCCCCAAATCGATCAGCGGCGACACCAGCCCGAAGCCGATTTGGAACAGCCATGCCTGCGGCAGGCCGATGCGCGCGAGCCCCGCCGGACGCCCGCTGCGCAGGATGACGCGGTGCTTCCACAGGCACTGCAGTGTCCCGAATGCCCAGCGGTAGCGCTGCTGCATCAGGCCGCGCGCGGTTTCGGGAGCCTCGGTCCACGCCACTGCGTCGGGATCGTAGACGACAGCCCAGCCGGCGCGCTGGACCGCAATCGTCAAGTCCTGGTCCTCGGCGAGCGTGTCCGCCGGATAGCCGCCAACTGCCTGCAGCGCCGCCATCCGCCATGCCCCCACGGCGCCGGGAACGACGGTGATCGCATCGACCAGCGACAGCGCCCGGCGTTCGAGATTCTGTGCGGTGATGTATTCGAGTGCCTGCCAGCGGGTAAGCAGATTGACGCGGTTGCCGACCTTGGCGTTGCCCGCGACCGCGCCGACGCCGGGATCGGCGAACCAGCGCGCCAGCCGCGCAATCGTCGTGCTCTCGAACTGCGTGTCGGCATCGAGCGCGATGACGACGTCGCCGCGCGCCTCCAGCAAGCCCTGATTGAGCGCCCGTGCCTTGCCGCCATTGACCAGCCGCAGCAGGCGCACCCGCGCGTCGCCGCCGAAGATGCGCTCGACGATATCGCCGGTCTCGTCCTTCGAGCCATCGTCGATGACGATGACCTCGATTGCGGTGTCGACGCTGGCGAGCACGCGCGCCACTGTGGCCTCGATGACGCGTGCCTCGTTGTACGCCGGGATCAGCACCGATACGAAGCGCGCCGGATCGATCGCCGGAACCGCTAGCTGCCGCCGCTGCCGGGCTTCGAGCAGTGCTCCGATCATCAGCAACAGCGCGCGCAGGATACCGAGCGTGATCGCCAGCGTGAACAGCCCGCCGACGATCTTGCCACCGATCGATAGTGTGTTGAACATCGCTTTATCGGCGACCGGCTCGTTGACGACCACCGGATTGACCTGCGCGCCACTCAGCCCGGCGAGCGCCGAAACCGGTACGAAGCGATAGCCGTCGGCGCGCAGCCGCGCGATGATCCGCGGCAGGGCGGCCACGGTGCCGCTACGGTCGCCGCCGGAATCGTGCAGCAGCACGATCTGACCGCCGTTCAACTCGTCGGTGCTCTCAACGCCCTTGACGGTGCGATCGACGATCGCGTCGGCTCCCGGAGTCTCCCAGTCGAGCGGATCGACATGCAGCCCGACCGAGGTATAGCCGAGTTGCTGCGCGATCAGAATCGGCACCAGCTCGTCGACCGACTGCGGCTCGGCATCGCCGAAAAACGGCGCGCGGAACAGCCGCATGCCATGCCCGGTGAACGCCTGCACGGCGCGCTCGGTCGCGGCGAGTTCGATTCGCACATCGACCTTACTGCGGACCGCGAGGTTGGGATGTGTGTACGTGTGATTGCCAACCTCATGCCCCTCGGCGAGAATGCGCCGCACGAGGTCGGGATGCGCGACGACGTTGCTGCCGATGACGAAGAACGTCGCCGGCACCTTCGCCGCCTTGAGCTCGTCGAGCACTAGCGGCGTCCATACCGGGTCGGGGCCGTCATCGAAGGTCAGCGCAACGAGGCCGGGGTGAAAGCCGGCGCGGTCGACGACGTAGGGCGTCGGGATGGCGGTCAACGCGGCGCTGACGATCAGCCCTTGGGTGTCGAGCTTGAGCGTTCGTGAACCTGTGGTTGGCGTCGCGGCGATCTGGATGATTTCGCCTTGCCCCTCGATGTCGACGCTCGTTCCAGATGGGATCGCAGCGAGCGACCCCGCCGCGCCGTGACCCCAGACTTTCCAGAGCGACG
>JAYTHJ010000321.1:0-8959 GCA_043732725.1 Sphingomonadaceae bacterium
AAGTGTCGCCAAACCGGGGCATCCTCGTCAGCTGCGGAAGCTGTCCTTCGCCGCGCGCCGCGCGGTGAACTCGGCGAGGCCGCCGACGCGCACGAATGGATTGGTGGCGCGCTCGTCGCCGATGGTCGACGGTACGGTCGGCAGAGCATCCGCCCGCAGCCGTGCGATTTCGGCAGCCCGTTGCTGCAGCGCCGCGTTGCCGGGTTCGATCGTCAGCGCAAAGCGCGCGTTTGCCGCGGTATACTCGTGCGCGCAATACACCCGCGTATCGTCGGGCAGCGCCATCAGCTTGCTCAGGCTGGCGTGCATCTGCGCGGGGGTACCCTCGAACAGTCGCCCGCAGCCGAGCGCGAACAGCGTGTCGCCGCAGAACAGCGTCGCGTCGGCGGCGGCGTAATAGGCATTGTGCCCGAGCGTATGACCACCGATGTCGAGTATGGCGAAGCGGCTGCCGCCGAGCCGCACCGCATCGCCCTCGACCACCGTGCGGTCGATGCCGGCGATCTTCGCCGCCTCCGCCGCCGGTCCGGTGATCGTCGCGCCGGTGGCGGCCTTGACCGCGAGATTGCCACCGGTGTGATCGGGGTGCCAGTGCGTGTTCCAGATATCGGTGATCGTCCAGCCGCGCGCGGCCGCGGCCGCCAGCACCGGTTCGGCGACGCCGGGATCGACAACCGCGGTGGCCCCGCTGCTGTCGTGGACGAGATAGATGTAGTTGTCGTCCAGCGCCGGAAGCTGGACGACCTCGATCATCACCAGCTCCCGGTGTTCGGCATCGATGCCCATGGCTCCGCCGCCAGCTTCGCCCCGCCAGCCTGCAACAGCTCGACCGAGATGCCGTCGGGCGATCGCACGAACGCCATGCGGCCGTCGCGTGGCGGGCGGCTGATCGTCACGCCGCCGTCGTGCAGCCGCTGGCAAGCGGCGTAGATGTCGTCGACGGCATAAGCGAGGTGGCCGAAATTGCGCCCGCCCGGATAGCCGCCGTCGTCCCAGTTGTACGTCATCTCGACCTGCGCGCTGTCGTCGCCGGGAGCCGCGAGGAATATCAAGGTGTAGCGCGCCGCTTCATTCTCGATCCGATGCAGTTCGCGCAAGCCGAGCAAGTCGAAGAACTTCAGGCTGGCGTCGATGTCGGTGACGCGAACCATGGTGTGGAGATACTTCATCGTGAGGACCTTCTATACGGACGCGACGACCTGTAACGCTTATCGCCGCTGTCCGGTAACGCTCAGGTGGGCGAGAGGATGCTGTCCGGCGATATTGTCTGCCCAGCCCGCTACACGCGGCGCGACCAGCGCCCAGCGCACCGGCCGGAACAGCGCAATTAGCGGCGGGTCGGCGAGCAAGGCCGCCTCAGCTTCGGCGAGGGCATCCGGTTCAATGGCGGCCCGCGCCAGCGCCGCATCGACGGCCGGATTGCAGTAGCGGCCGGGGCTGGCCCCGCACCGGAAGCCCGCGAGCAGCAGCGCCGGGACGTCGATCGGGACCGCAGTCTCGCTCAGCGCCAATTCGAAGTTGCCGCGCCTGATCGCGTCGTCGAGCAACGCCGGAGCGAGCTCTTCAACGCTGGTCGCCACCCCGATCGCCCGCCAGTCGGCCGCAACGCTCGCCAGCACGGCGGCATGCTCGCGCCCCGGCGGCAGCCGCACGATGAGCGCCAACGGGTGCGCCGCGTCGTACCCTGCCGCCGTCAGCAGCGCGCGCGCTTGCTCGAGGCGGGCGGCCGGAGCGAGCAGCGCCCAGTCGGGCAAGGCGGGAACCGGATCGCCCGCCATGCCGAGCGGCAGCACCCCGGCCACCGGCTGCAGCGCCAGTCCGAGAAGCCGCGGGCCGATGGTGGCGCGGTCGATCGCCATCGCCAGCGCGCGCCGCACCCGGACGTCGGCGAGCGGCCCGCGGCGGACATTGACGAGATAGCCGTAGACACCCCACGCCGGCTCGACCCGCAGCACCTGCGGCCCCAGCAGCCGCGCATCGGACCACCCCGCGAGGTCGCGGCTGATAACAAGGTCGGTGCGGCCATGCGCGAAATCGGAGACTGCGATGCCGGGGTCGTCGATCGGCGAGACTTCGACCCTGCCGAGAGTAACACCGTCAGCAGCGGCAGAATGCGGATTGCGCTTCAGGACCAGCGGCCGCGCGGCCGCGTCCGCGACGACGAAGGCACCGAGCCCAGGCTGGAGCAGGTCGCTGCGCCCGCTGCGCGGCGGGTCGCGTTGGACGCCAAGATCGGGCAGCGCCAACGCGGCGAGCAGCGCTGGCGCTGGGACCGCCAGCCTTATCTCGACGACGTTGGCCACCGGCGCGCCAATGCCGAGCGCCGACGTTGACAAATCGCCCCGGCCGACGGCCGCCGCATTCTCGATGCCGCCGAGATAGTGGCGCACTGAGCTGGTCGGGGCCGCGAGCTTGCGGAAGGCGCTGACGATGTTGGCCGCCACCAGCAGGCTGCCATCAGGCCACGTCGCCGCGCGCAACCGAAAGATGATGCTGCGTCCATCGCTCGCCACCCGCCAGCTCGAGGCCAGCCCCGGTACGATGCGCCCGCTGCCGTCGGTGGCTGTCAATCCGGCGCGCGTCGCCCCGAGTACCAGCTGTCGCGGTAAGCCAGCCGGATCGGTCAGGCTGCCGACCGCGTCGACCCGTAGGCTCGCACCCGTGGGATCGTTGTTGCCCGACGTACAACCGGCCAGCGTTGTAACTATTATAAAGGCGATCAGCTTCATGCGGCGATGCCTAGGCGCGTGCGCGGCGCGGGCAAACCGTAAAAGCACAGGATTGCCGCCGCCAACGATCGCTTGCTTGAAGCGCCCGGATGGCACCGCTAAGCCGGATGTCATGATCGATCCCGTCCTTGACGCCGTTTCGGATGTTACGAAGCTGATCGGTAATACACCGTTGCTGCGCCTGCGCGGGCCGTCGGCGCGCACCGGCTGCGAGATTTACGGCAAATGCGAGTTCATGAACCCCGGCGGCTCGGTCAAGGACCGCGCCGCGCTGTTCATCATCCGCGATGCCGAGGAACGCGGCGTGCTGCCGCCGGGCGGTACGATCGTCGAGGGGACCGCCGGTAATACCGGCATCGGGCTGACGGTAGTCGGCAATGCGCTCGGCTACCGCACCGTTATCGTCATGCCCGATACGCAGTCGAAGGAGAAGCAGGACACGCTACGCGCGCTCGGGGCTGAACTGGTGCTGGTGCCTGCCGCGCCGTACAGCAGCCCGTGCCACTATGTGCACACCTCGCGGCGTATCGCCGAAGAAACGCCCGGCGCGCTGTGGGCGAACCAGTTCGACAATACCGCCAACCGTCTCGCGCACATCAAGACCACCGCGCCGGAGATCTGGGCGCAGACCGAGGGGCGCGTCGACGGCTTTACCTGCGCGGTCGGCACCGGCGGGACGCTGGCCGGGGTCGGACTCGGACTGAAGGCGATGAACGCCGAGATTGCCATCGCGCTGACCGATCCCGACGGGGCGGCGTTGTACGAGTGGTTCGCCCGCGGTGAGCTGAGGGCAAGTGGCAGTTCGGTGTCCGAGGGCATCGGGCAAAGCCGGATCACCGCTAACCTCGAAGGGCTGACGGTGGATGCTCAGTTCAGGGTGTCGGATGCCGAGGCGCTGCCGGTCATGCACGCGCTGCTGTCGGATGAAGGTCTGTGCCTGGGACTGTCGTCGGCGATCAACGTCGTCGGGGCGGAGCTTCTGGCGCGACATCTTGGACCGGGCCGAACGATCGTAACGATCCTGTGCGATTCGGGGCTGCGATATCTGTCGACACTCTACAATCCCGCGTGGTGCAAGACGCGTGGCGTCGCGCCGCCGCCGTGGCTAGCCGCCTAGTAGCGGTTGGCTCGACATTGGCTTGCGAACGCAGTATGCATTTTTGTAACGACCGGGGTGCCACTGGTTTCGGGGTAAGCTGGCGAATTGAAGTCGGCAATGGCCGGCGGCTCCGCAACCATATTGAGGCTGATATTGAAGCTGCCAGCCGCGAAGAACTTACGACCGGCGGGATGCGCGGCACAGCGCGTCCGCGTCGGGCTGACCGGGCTTAGCGCAGTGTTCCTGCTGGTGGTGCTCGCCGCGGCGGGTATGGGTCCAAAGCGTGCGGCATCGGTGCGGCGCATTCCGGCTGAGACGCTTTCGGTTCTGGGCGTCGCACCCGGTGCAAAGCCGATCACGCCAGGCGGAAATTCATAGCGCGTCCGGGCATCTAGCCGGGATCCCACCCAGCAGCCCGAAGGGGTCGCGCCTTTCTACGGTCACCGCCCACCCTAGCGCGCGAGATGACCCACAGACTTATCCACAGATGACTCATGGGCGAACGAAAGTACTCGCCCGCCACACATGTCAACTAAGTTGTTGTATGCGCAACGGTCTTAACAATACTCCGTCAGAACACCACGATTACCCATTGATTGCCCACGATCGCCCATGCTAATGCTTACTCACAGTGCGAGCGGGAACGTATCACCCTTAATCCGACAACGCGCTAACCACCGGTTTCGCGATCGGCAAGGGTTGCCTCCCGCCTGACGAGTTCGGCGGGATGATTAACGGGCGTGACACCAGATTACTTCCACGGCTATGCGCTGAACGCGATCGACGCGAAAAGCCGGCTGTCGATACCGGCCAATTTCCGCGATGTCATTCTTGCCCGCTCGGACACCCGTGCCGTCGTACTGGCGATCAGCGAATATTCGCCATGCCTCGTAGGCTACGACAGCCGCCGCTCGGCGAAGCTTCAAGCCGACCTCGAAACGCGCTTTGCCGGGGACTATTCTCCCGCCCGCGACGCGCAGGCGCGGCTGGCGTTCGGCGCGTCGGAGCACCTCGGCATGGAAGAAACCGGGCGCATTATCCTATCGCCGACGCTGAAGGATATGGGCGAACTCGAGCGCTATGCCTTCTTTCTCGGCGCGGGCGACTATTTTGAGATCTGGAACCCGCAGTTACTGTTGGAGAGCGCTGGACTTGATCCGCGGCTGGCGCGCATCGTCCGCGGTCAGCTCGACGGCAAGACTGCGGCGTTATGATCGCGGCACATGTCCCCGTGCTGCTGCCCGAGACGCTCGCCGCGCTGGCGATGTCGACCGGTGATATCTACGTCGACGGAACCTTCGGCGCGGGCGGCTATACTGCGGCGGCATTGGCGGAAGGCGTCGCGCACATTTATGCGATCGACCGCGACCCGCGGGCCTTGGCTGGCGGGGCTCAACTCGCCGCGCGCTACCCGGAGCGTCTGACCCTTGTCGACGGCCGCTTCTCGCATATGGACCGGCTGCTTGCGGATCGCGGCGTCGACGGCGTTGATGCCATCGCACTCGATATCGGGGTGTCCTCAATGCAGCTCGACGAGGCGGATTACGGCTTCTCGTTCAAGCTCGATGGACCGCTCGACATGCGGATGAGCGGCAGCGGGCCGACAGTCGCCGACTTCCTCAACACTGCCGAAGAAGCGACGATTGCCGACATCATCTTCAAACTTGGCGAGGAGCCAAAGGCACGGCGGATCGCGCGCGCGATCGTGCAGGACCGGCCGTTCGAGCGGACACCGCAGCTCGCGGCATTGGTCCGCAGTGTTTGCGGCATCTCCAAGACCGGCAAGGATCCAGCAACGCGGACGTTCCAGGCGCTGCGCATCTACATCAATGACGAGCTCGACGAACTCGACGCAGGGCTGCGCTCCGCCGAGCGCTTGCTCCGCCCCGGCGGGCGGCTTGCGGTTGTCAGCTTTCACAGTCTCGAGGACCGCGCGGTAAAATCATTCCTGCGCACCCGCTCGGGCAGCGAACCCGCGGGTTCGCGCCACCTGCCGCTCAGCACCGGCGCGCCTGCGCCGACTTTCGACAAACCCGCCAAGCCGGTCCGCCCCAGCGATGCCGAACTTGCCGCTAACCCGCGTGCCCGTTCGGCCACGTTACGTGTCGCCACCCGTACCACTGCGCCCGCTTGGAGAGAGTCATGAAAACCAGTTTCGGATCGGCTGCGCTCGTCGGCCTCGCGCTGAGCTCGGCGATGGCGTTCTATGCGGTGTCGCTGCACGTCGCCGCCGAGCGGTCCGGTATCGATAAGGTGCGCGCGCAGATCGTCGCCGACAGTCATGACATCCGTATGCTGCAAGCCGAGCTGCGAACCCGCGCCCGGCTGCCCGAGCTGCAGCGCTGGAACGAGCAGGTGCTGGCGCTCGCGCCGCCTAAGCCGGGTCAGTTCATCGATAGCCCACTGGTGCTGGCGAACTACGCTGCGCCAGCGGCTACTATGGCACCCGCGGTCCGGTTCGCTGCCGCGCACGCTACGACGGCAGCGCCGGTGCAGCAAGTCACCTACAGGCAGCCTCAGACTGAGGACAGTCGGCCGCGGGATGGCATCCAGGCGATGCCGGCGGATAAAAGCATGACGTCAGCGCCGATCAAAGCCGCTTCATCGGGTGCAGCCGCAACGCATCCTGCACACCTCGTGCCCAATCCGATCATTGCCGCTGCGGAGCTTGCGACACCGTCTAGCATTGGCCTCGACGCGACGCTGGGCGGGCAGCTCGCCGCCGCCGCGGCGCAGGAACATGTCACCCGCGCGAGTTACACGCTGCGGTGACCGCCGCCGCTCCTGCCAGCTTCGCGCGCCGGGTCGCCGCGCCGCCGCTTGCCGGGCAACGGCAGGCAGCGCTGGCACGCGCGCGCCAGCGGCTGATGATCGGCATGCTGATGTTCATTGCCGGGATTGGGCTGATCGGCTTGCGGCTGGCCGACCTCGTTATCCTGCACGAGCGGCCCGCGACTGCACCGGCGGTGTTCAGCGCACTGACGCCGCTGCGCGCTGACATCTACGACCGCAACCGGGTGGAACTGGCGCGGACCTTTGATGCTTACGCGATTGCCGTTGCGCCGCGGCATCTGGTCGGCGAGCCGCACGCGCTGGCGCAGTCGCTCGCGGCGATCCTGCCCGATAAGACCCCCGAGCAGCTCTACGCCGAGCTGGTCCACCCCGGCGCGTTCCGCTATCTCGACCGGCGCGTGCTGCCGGCGCAGGCGAAGCGCATCAACGACCTCGGCGAGCCAGCGATCACACTCGAACGCGAACCCGAGCGGCTGTACCCCAACCTCGATCTCGGTGCACACGTGCTCGGCTACACCGACATCGACGGCCACGGCAAATATGGGATGGAGCTGGCGCTCAACTCGCGGCTGTCGAAGCCCGAGACGCGCGGCCAGCCAGTCTTCCTCGCTATGGACACCCGCGTCCAGCAGGCGCTCGAAAGCGAACTCGGCGCCGCGATGACGAAATTCAGCGCGATCGGCGCGGCGGGCGTTGTCATAGACGTCCACACTGGCGAGGTCATCGCGCTTGCCTCGTTCCCCAGCTTCAATCCCAATGCGGCGGGGCATTCGGACAATGATTCCAAGTTCAACCGCGCAACGCTCGGGGTGTATGAACTCGGCTCGACATTCAAGACGCTGACAATCGCGATGATGCTCGATTCCGGCCTCATCCACTCGATGGACCAGAAGTACGATGCCACCGCACCGATCCATATCGGCCGCTTCACCATCCACGATGATCGCGGGCACGAGCTGCGCAAGTGGGCAACGGTCCCCGAGATTTTCATCCACTCGTCGAATATCGGCACGGCGCACATGGCGGCTGAACTGGGCGCGACCCGCCAGCGCGCCTATCTCGACGCCCTCGGCTTTCTGTCACCGGTCAGCGGCGAGCTGCTTGAGCGCGGCCACACGCTGTATCCTGCATCAAACAACTGGGGCGAGATCGCGACGATGACGGTCGGCTTCGGCCACGGCATCGCAGTGACGCCGCTGCATCTTGCGACGGCCTATGCGACGGTGGTCAACGGCGGCATCTTTCGACCCGCGACTTTGCTGCGGGTCGAGCCCGGGCACGAGGCCGCTGGTAAGAGGGTGTTCTCGCAAAAGACTTCGGACACGATGCGGGCGCTTTTGCGTATGGTCGTGACCTCCGGAACCGGACGGAAGGCGAACGCGCTCGGCTACCGCGTCGGCGGCAAGACCGGGACCGCCGAGAAACAGCAGGGTGGGCACTATGAGAAGCACGTTAACGTCTCGACCTTTGCCGCGGCATTTCCCATGGACGCGCCGCGCTATGTCGTCATCGCGCTGCTCGACGCTCCGCACGGGACGCGCGAGACTGGCGGCTTTTCGACAGCGGGCATGGTTTCAGCCCCGATCGTCGAAAAGCTCGTGACGCGCATCGGCCCGCTGCTCGGGGTCCAGCCCGACCTGTCGCGTGATATCGACATCAGCGGTATCCTCGCGCTGGTCGCCAACGCGCCGACCAAGGAATGACCGTTACGCCGTTCCCATGCGCCTGAGCGACCTCGTTCCCGAAAGCGGCGACGCCGACGTCACTGGCTTCGCGCTCGATCACCGCAAAGTCGCCCCAGGCACAATCTTTGGGGCGTTCAGGGGCGCGCGCGTCAATGGTGAGGACTATATCGCAGCGGCGGTCGCAGCCGGCGCCATTGCTGTCGTCGCGCGGCCCGAAGCCAAGGTCAGCGGCGCGCTGCATATTGCCGATGCCGAACCACGGCGTGCATTCGCCAAGCTGGCTGCTGCATTCTTCGGGCCGTTTCCGCAGATCACGGTGGCGGTCACCGGGACCAACGGCAAGACTTCGACCGCCGAGCTGACCCGGCAGCTCTGGCAGCTTGCCGGGTATAACGCCGCCAGCATCGGTACGCTCGGCGTCACCACTGCGCACGATCGCATCGCCACCGGACTGACGACGCCCGACGTCGTGACCTTTCTCGCCAACATGGCGGGGTTACAGCGCGAGGGACTGACGCACGTCAGCTTCGAGGCCTCGAGCCACGGACTAGCGCAATATCGTACCGAGGGGCTGCCGGTGCAGGCGGCGGCGTTCACCAATCTCAGTCGCGACCATCTCGATTATCACGACAGCATGACAGCCTATTTCGCTG
>JAYTHJ010000322.1:0-2681 GCA_043732725.1 Sphingomonadaceae bacterium
CCCCCAAACAAGCCGACGCCGTCCCGGCTACCGCAGCGCAACCCGCCGTCACGCCCAAGGCCGGGGAAGCGCCCGCGTCGCTGCAGGTCCAACCCGAAGCTCCTGGTCCGACTCACCGCCAGACCGTCCGCGAAGCGCTGCGCGACGCGATGGCCGAGGAAATGCGCGCCGACCCGCTGGTCTTCGTCATGGGCGAGGAAGTTGCCGAATATCAGGGCGCGTACAAGGTCACGCAGGGCTTGCTCGAGGAGTTCGGCCCCAAGCGCGTCGTCGATACGCCGATCACCGAATACGGTTTCGCCGGGCTCGGTACCGGCGCCGCGATGGGCGGGCTGAAGCCGATCGTCGAGTTCATGACGTTCAACTTTGCGATGCAGGCGATCGACCACATCATTAACTCGGCCGCCAAGACCAACTATATGAGCGGCGGCCAGATGCGCTGCCCGATGGTGTTTCGCGGGCCCAATGGTGCCGCGTCGCGCGTCGCGGCGCAGCACAGCCAGAACTTCGCGCCGTGGTACGCCAGCGTCCCGGGGCTGATCGTCATCGCGCCGTACAGCGCCGCCGACGCCAAGGGGCTGCTCAAGAGCGCGATCCGCTCGCCCGATCCGGTGGTGTTTCTCGAAAACGAACTGCTCTACGGCCACAGCTTTGACGTCCCCGACGGCGATGTCGTCGTTGAGATCGGCAGGGCGCATGTCGTGCGGGCGGGCAAGGATGTGACGCTGGTCAGCTATTCGATCGGCGTCGGCGTCGCCTTGGACGCCGCGACCAAGCTCGCCGAGGCGGGCATCGAGGCGGAAGTCGTCGACTTGCGGACGCTACGGCCATTGGACCGCGGCGCGGTGCTCGCGAGCCTCAAGAAGACCAACCGGCTGGTCGTCGTCGAGGAAGCCTGGCCGACCTGCTCGATCGCCAGCGAGATCGCCGCGATCTGCATGGAAGACGGCTTCGACGACCTCGACGCGCCGGTACTGCGGGTGACCAACGTCGACGTGCCGCTGCCGTATGCGGCGAACCTTGAGAAGCTGGCGATCGTGAAGGTCGAGGATGTGGTCGCGGCGGTGAAGAAGGTTTGTTATCGGTGATAAGGCCGACCCTAAATTCCGTCGCGATAGTGTCCGTTATGGCGATTGTCGGTCTTGGAGACGCGACTTCGGTCGACGCGCAGATTGATCGACACATTTACACTCAGAAATACATTGCATGTCTCCATGCTCAGACAGTCGACCTTGATGACGGACATTCAAATGTAGGGTCTATAGGCCATGCAATTACTCCGCTTTGTCGCGCTCCACTTGAAGCCTATGTGCGAATTAAGATGGCTGAAAATCCACGCTTATCTCAAACTGAATTAATGAGTCAGCTGAAGTCAGACGAGGATAGTCGTGCAACGGCCGTTGTTATCCAGCGGCGTTCTGCCGTGCTGCGTACAAAGAGGTAATCGTCAGAAATGCCAATCGACATCACCATGCCGGCTCTCTCTCCAACGATGGAGACCGGGACGCTTGCCAAGTGGCTGGTCAAGGTCGGCGATAGCGTTAAGTCGGGCGACGTGCTCGCCGAGATCGAGACCGACAAGGCGACGATGGAGGTCGAGAGCATCGACGAGGGCATTGTCGCCGAACTGCTGACCGCGGAGGGCACCGAGGGCGTGCCGGTCGGGCAGGTCATCATGCGACTGACGGGTGAGGGGGAGGCGGCGGCTCCGGCGGCGGCGACGGCAGCGCCGGCGGCTAAAGCGCCGCTTGTGGTTGAGGTACCGCCAGCAACTGAGCCAGCGCCGCCGAAGCTGGCGGCATCCACCCCCGGGCCCTCGCTTGAAGGGAGCGAGGAGCAGAAAGCGAAGGCGAATGGCGCGACTGCCGGCAGCCCTGCCGCTCTGAACGGCCACGACGCGACGCGCCTCAACGCCTCGCCGCTCGCTCGCCGCCTCGCGCAGGCGCAGGGCATCGATATTAGCGCGATCAAGGGCTCGGGTCCGAACGGGCGCGTGGTCAAGGCCGATCTCGACGGCGTAACGGCGGGTGCGCATGCGGCGAGCGCCGAGCCTGCAGCCTCAGCCCCGGCCCTGCCCGTGAAGGCGGGAGGGGAGCAAGACGGCAAGGCGGCCGGTGCAGCTGCGCCAACATCTGCTGCACCAACCTCGACGACATCTGCTCCGGCAGCGGAATCAGCGCCGAAACCCGCTCCAGCCTACGCGCCCCCCGAAGGCGTCCCCGTCGAGGCGATCAAGCTGTCGTCGATGCGCAAGACGATCGCGCGGCGGCTGGCGGAGTCGAAGGCGACGGTGCCGCATTTCTATCTGACCATCGACGTCCGCCTCGACGCGCTGCTCAAGCTGCGCGGTGAGCTTAACGCCAGCCTCGGGAAGAGCGGCGTCAAGCTGTCGGTCAACGACATGCTGATCAAGGCGCTAGGTCTCGCGCTCGTGCAGGTTTCCGACGCCAACGTGCAGTTCGCCGGCGACACCCTCTACAAGTTCGGGCGCGCAGACGTGTCGGTGGCTGTCGCCATCCCCGGCGGGCTGATTACGCCGATCATCACCGATGCCGCCAACAAGCGGTTAAGTGTGATCGCCACCGAGATGAAAGACCTCGCCGCGCGCGCTAAGGACGGCAAGCTGAGACCCGAAGAATACACCGGCGGCACCGCGTCGATCTCGAACCTCGGCATGTACG
>JAYTHJ010000323.1:0-2672 GCA_043732725.1 Sphingomonadaceae bacterium
GCCCTAATTCTTCGCCGTCACCGGCTTCGGCGCCTCCACGGCCGCGGTCTTCGCTATCGGCACCGGCATTGCGATCGCCACCTCAAGCCGCTTCGCTGCCGCGCACTCGCCCGCGCACAATGTCTTGATCCGCGCTAGATTAGCCTTGGCGCGGTCGACTGCGCCGCGCGAGACCAGCGCCTTGCCCTGATCCTCGAGCGCGCCGAGGTCGTTCGGGTCGAGCGCCAATGCCTCGCGATAGTATTTGATCGCGTGGCCGGGCAGCCCTCCGGCGACATAGGCGTGTGCCATGCCGAGAAATGCGTGCGTGTTTTTCGGGTCGACCGCGAGCGCCGTCTCGAACGCGTTAATCGCCGCCTCGGGCTGGTTGCGGTCGAGCGCCGCCTGGCCGGTCGCGGTCCAGCGCAGCGACAGCGGCGCAATCGTATCCGCGCCGGTCGCGGCGCTCACCGGTCCCGCCAGAACTGCCGCCGAAATCCCAAGCGCCAATATCGTCAAATGCTTGCCTTGGCCTTGCATCGTTATTGCCTCTTTCAACATTGAGCAAACCTATCAGAGCCTCGTCAACGAAGCGACGTAGAATCCGTCGCAACCCTGCTGCAGCGGCGTCAGAACATTCGTCACCTCGAGGTGCGCCGGCCCACCAAGCTGCAGCGGCTCGGCGCGCCATCCCGAGTGCCCGCGCCCGAACGCCGCGATTTGCGCCTCGCCCTCCTCGGGCAGCAGCGAGCACACGACATAGGTTAGCCGCCCGCCAGGTTTGACCAGCCGCGAGCCGAGGTCGAGCAGTCGTGCCTGCTCGCCGGTCAGCCGGTCGAGCCGCGGCGTTGTCAGGCGCCAGCGCGCCTCGGGATTGCGCCGCCACGTCCCCGTCCCCGAGCACGGCGCATCGATCAGCACGACATCGGCGGCGCGCTCGAGATCGTGCAGCCGCTCCCACTCGCGCCCCGGATTGAGCAGCCGCGCGTCGATAATGCTCACACCCGCCCGCGCCGCGCGGGGTGCCAACCGGTCGAGCCGCCCGCGGTCGGTGTCGGCGGCGATCAGCCGGCCAACGTTGGCCATCGCCGCCGCCAGCGCCAGAGTCTTGCCCCCCGCCCCGGCGCACAGGTCGACGACGATCATGCTCGCCTGTACCCCGCAGGCCAATGCCGCAAGCTGGCTGCCCTCGTCCTGAATCTCGATGCGTCCCTCGCGGAAGGCGGCGCTCGCCTCGACCGCAAACGGCGCGGTCGCGCGTAGCCCGTCGGGCGCATATGGCGTCGGCGTAAACCCAGGCAGCTCGACGAGCACGTCGGCGCGCGTCGCGCGCAGCGTATTAACGCGCAGGTCGAGCGGCGCGCGCCCGAGTAACGCCGTAAGCTCTGCCGTCGTGCGCTCGCCAAACCGTCGCTCAAACCGCTCGATCAGCCAGCCGGGAGCCAGCGCCGAAAGTGTCCCCGCCTCGTTGTCGCCGATCATCGCCGGCGCGTGGCCGTCTCCGCCGAATGCCGTAAGCAAATCGGGAGCGTAAACGCTGGCATAGCCGATGACCGCCGCGCGGCCGCTGCCGGGACGATCGCCCTGCGCGCGAATGACATCGTAGACTAGCTCGCGCACCGCCCTCCGGTCGCCCGATCCGGCATAGCGGCGAGTCGAGAAATAGCGCGCGATCAGTGTGTCGGCGGCCGCACCGCCGTCGCGCGCCGCGGCGACCACCGCCTCAAGGCATTCGATCGCGGCTTGAACGCGCGCGGCTGGGGTCACTGGTATGGCCTAGCGTGTTGGATAATTTGGGGCTTCGCGCGTGATTGTGACATCGTGGACATGGCTTTCGCGCAGGCCAGCGCCAGTGATCTGCACGAACTGCGCGCGTTCCCTAAAATCGGCGAGCGTCGCGGCTCCGGTGTAGCCCATCGCCGCCTTGACGCCGCCGACGAGCTGGTGAAGCACGTCGGTCGCGGGCCCCTTAAACGGCACCTGGCCCTCGATGCCTTCGGGGACGAGCTTGAGCTGGTCCTTGATGTCCTGCTGAAAATAGCGGTCGGCCGAACCCCGCGCCATCGCCCCGACCGAGCCCATGCCGCGATACGACTTATAGGTCCGGCCCTGCCACAGAAAGGTCTCGCCAGGTGCTTCGGTGGTTCCTGCTAACAGCGAGCCGACCATCACCGCCGCTGCGCCTGCCGCGAGCGCCTTGGCGATGTCGCCGCTGGTACGCAGCCCGCCATCGGCGATGACCGGCACGCCGAGCTTCGCGGCCGCTTCAGCGGCGTCGATAATCGCTGTCAGCTGCGGCACGCCGACTCCGGCGACAACGCGCGTCGTGCAGATCGAGCCGGGGCCGATGCCGACCTTGATGCCGTCTGCCCCGGCGTCGATCAGCGCACGTGAGGCCTCGCCGGTGGCAACATTGCCGGCGATGACCTGGACGCTGTTCGACAGCCGCTTGATCCGCGTCACCGCCTCGGCGACCCGGATGTTATGACCGTGCGCGGTATCGACGACGATGATGTCGCATTCGGCATCGATCAGCGCCTCGGTGCGCGCGAAGCCGACATCGCCGACGGTGGTGGCGGCGGCGACGAGCAAGCGCCCTGCCCCGTCCTTGCTAGCGTTGGGATAGGTCACCGCGCGCTCGATATCCTTGACGGTGATCAGCCCGATGCACCGGTAAGCGTCGTCGACAACCA
>JAYTHJ010000324.1:0-2645 GCA_043732725.1 Sphingomonadaceae bacterium
CCGCCGTTGTCCTCGACGTTGGAGCTTTCGCGTTCGTCGTCGAGGCGCATCGGCGGGTCCTTGTGGTCATCGGCGACAGTCGGCTTGCGGTCTGGCGTCGCAGTCCGCCGCCTATAGCACCGTGGCGGCGCGACTTGAACCGCTCACGGCGTTAGGAGTTGTCGATGACCGCGCCGCCAGCCAACCTGCCGCCAGCCGCCACGCCGTTACCCGGCGATGCTGCCGTCGAGCGGCTGCTCGATCGGTTGATCGACCACCGTCCGCTGATCCTGACGGCCGCCATGGATGCCCCGACGGCGGCCCGCTTCGAGGCGCTGCGGCGGCGCTGGTTTCCGCCCAGGCGCAACCTCGTGCCGGCGCATATCACCTTGTTTCACCAGCTCCCCGGAAGCGAGTTCGACGGTGTCGTCGGCCGGCTGCGGATGCTGGCGCGGACGCTGCCGCCGCCACTGGTCGAGGTCACCGGACTGCGCTCGCTCGGCGGCGGCGTCGCCTACAAGCTGCAGTCCCCCGAACTCGAGGCCCTGCACGCCGAGCTCGTCAGCGGCTTCGGGCCGCTGCTGACGCTGCAGGACCGGCAAGGTTACCGGCCCCACCTGACCATCCAGAACAAGGTCACCGCCGCCGTCGCCCGCGCGACGCTGGCTGACCTCGAGGCGACCTTCGTGCCGTTCACGTTCCGGGTAATGGGGGTCGCGGTCTGGCGTTACCTCGGCGGGCCGTGGGAGGCGTTGAAGACGGTGACGTTGCGGGGGAAGTAGCCGGCCATACTCCGGCGGTAATGTCGCTCCTGCCTTTCAGCCAGTCGCGCCGCGCCCGAGCAGCCCGGCGAACTCGGCGAGTACAGCTGCGTACAGCTGGCGTTTGAACGGCACGATAAGCTCGCTAAGTTCTTCCGCGGTCGACCAGCGCCATGCTTTGAACTCGGGATGGGCGGTGGCGATATCGACGTCGGCATCGGTTCCAGTGAAACGCATCGCGAACCATTTCTGGCGCTGGCCGGCGTAGCGGCCCTTCCACAGCACGCCGACCAGCTCGGGCGGCAAATCATAGCTCAGCCACGCGCGTGCCTCGCCAAGCAGCGCCGTCTTGGTAATCCCGGTCTCCTCCGCGAGCTCGCGAAAGGCGGTGTCGAGCGGTTTCTCGCCGGGATCGATGCCGCCCTGTGGCATCTGCCACGCCTCGACCATCGAATCGAGCCGCTGGCCAACAAAGATTCGGTTGTCGGCATCGAGCAGCATGATGCCAACCCCGGCCCGATAGGGCAGCCCTGACGGGTGCAGGCTAGGTTGAGCGATCGCCATTATGCGGCAGCCTGCCGCTGCTCGACCGACAGCGCCGCCACCGCTTCGGCGACCATCGCCCTCAAATCGGCAAGACAGCCGTGGAGGTCGGCCTGCGTGCTCGGGATCGCGCCGCGGAGCGTGAAGCAGCCGTGGATTTGACCCGCCGCCTCGCGGAACCGGGTCGGCACGCCATGCTCGATCAGCTTCGCCGCATAGGCCCGGCCCTGGTCGCGGATCGGATCGAGCCCGCAGGTAAAGACAAGCGTCGGTGGCAGTCCGGCGAGCGTTTCGGCATGCTGCGGCGACGCGTGAGGTTGCAGCAGGTCGGGAGCCTCGCCCATGTAATGTCGGCTGAACCATTCCATGCCCTTCTGGGTCAGCAGGTGGCCTTCGGCGAACTCGCTCATCGAGCCGCCCTGCGCGGTCATGTCGGTGCCCGGATAGATTAGCCATTGCACGAGGATCGGCACCGGCAGCTTGCCGTGCAGCACCTGCGTGACGACCGCGGCAAGGTTGCCGCCGGCGCTGTCGCCCGCCGGGATCAGCCCGGTCACCGTATGGCCGATCGGCAGCGGCGTCTCGGCCAGCCCGCGCATCGCGGCGAGGCAATCGTCGACGGCGGCGGGGAACGGGTGTTCGGGAGCGAGCCGGTAGTCGATGCTGACCACCGTCATCCCGAGCGTGCGGGCGATCTCGGCGCATAGCGCGTCGTGCGTCTCGAGATCGCCGATGACCCAGCCGCCGCCGTGGAAATACACGAGCACCGGCCCCGGCCCGGGAGTCTCGATGTCGCTGTAGCCGCGCGCCGGTATGGCGTGCCCTTGCGGGCTGGGAATGGTAAAATCGACGACATGCGCGAGTTCGCCGCGCGGCAGCTCGGTGAGCTGGCCCATCTGGCGCATCATCGCGCGCGCCGTCACCGGGTCGACTTCGTGCATCTGCGGCCCGGACACGGCGGCGAGCATGGCAAGCAAATTCTGCACATCGGGTCGAACAAAGGCCATTCGGTTCACTCCAAAGTATTTCGCGAGGCGACCATAGCGGCAGGCTGACCTTGCCGCCACATCTGCATGAGGTTCAGCGCGGCGCACGCGGCAACTGGCGCGTAACTTGTTCGTTGATAGGACGGAGGAAACGGACGATGGCCGACACGGAGGACTGGCGGCGGCGACGTGCTGAGGAACTGCGGCTGCACGATCCAGCCCCATTGCCCGTCAGACCGGCCCGCGACCGGCCTGCCGGCGATGGGATCGAAGCGCTGCGACCGCCGGTCGAGCCAGTGCGCCCGCTGGTCGCGCCCACCAACCCGCCGCCGCTTCGCGAGGAGACCTCGCACGGCGACAGCGGCATACGCCACAG
>JAYTHJ010000325.1:0-2628 GCA_043732725.1 Sphingomonadaceae bacterium
GGCGTTGCTAAGCGTTAGCCGAACACCGACGCGCGCGACGGTTTCGAAGCGGAACGCGCCGCCTACCGCATCCGAAGCAGCATGCCGCAATTTTCCGATAACGCGATTGATGGCATCTTCGCCGACGATGCGGCTATCTTAATATTACTCAATCAGCTTGTCTCTTGAAACCACCCGCCCCGGTTCCCGAGAAAGTGCGACGAGCATCTGCATCACCTTCGGCCCGACGATGATAGCGCCGTCGCTGCCGACAATCTCGCGCGATGACGGGCAGACCGCACCGGCCCAAGATGGAAGTCATCGCATCGAGTGAGATCGATCATTGCTGGCGACGACCTCGTGTGAGCATCGGCTAAAAGTCGGTTTGCTGTCCGATCAGCGGTTTATAATGGCGATCAATAAGGAGCCAGCGGGAGACTGTCTCCCCCTTCTATCGATGGAGTATTTCATGATCAGGACTGCGGTAATCACTGCGGGCCTCGGCTTCGCGCTGGCGTCGCTATCGAACGCTGCGGCTTTGGCGTTCAGCAGTACTTTCGCCAACACAACTCCGCCGGCGGTGACGGGCGGCCGTTGCGCCGCTCTGACTGTAACAATCGGTAAGAGCGCCCTTTTTCGCGACTGGCAGCTCGAACTTTGGAAGCTTCACTGGAAGCCAGAGTCATTGCCTCAATACCGGCCCGCCCATCGCGGTTGGTGCGGCGAGCACGCCTTATCATGACGGGCTGTTTACCTTTAGTTTCGTCGGTGGCGACACGCTCAGCGGCACCCATACCGAATTGCTGTCGAATGTGGGCCTGATCGGCGTCATCGACAACATCCAGAACTTCCTGATCACCGGTGGCAGCGGGATGTTCGCCAACGCCACGGGCTCTTTCCTCGGCACTGGCCAGATCCGCTTCGCCGGCGGACCGCCATCGGCGACGCTGACCATCAGCCGTGGAGTCATCAACGGTGGCGCGGTACCCGAACCTGCGGCTTGGGCTTTGCTGATCGTCGGCTTCGCCGGTACCGCCCAGCGGAGTCGTCGGCACGCGGTTGCGGCGCTTCTAAACTCACAAGCCTGAGCAAGCCGGTCCGCTATGCCCGGTCGCTCAATAGCTGTCGATCATCTACTTACCAACCTCATCATCTAATCTGTATCCTGAACTGTCGAGCGAACTCTGCGGCGGCGATTTCGCGGTCCTGTCCGAATGCCGACAGTCTGCTCGCGTGAAGAGTTTCGGTTCCGCTTGGCGTCAGAAAGTCTCCCAAGAACGACCCGCGGTGGGCGAGACGGGCTATGAGATTTAAGGATAGGGGTTGGCGAGAGCGGCGTTTCGAGGTGAACAGACCGATGCACGGCTGCCCCTGTTTTCACCGCTGGGTTGGCGCTTGAGCAGCAGTGGTAGCGATTGTGGCTGCGCTCGGGGTGCCGACGATCGCCTCATGCGGCCAGGGCACGTGAAGTGACTTTGATCGGAGCGGGCTTGCGGCGGCGGATTGGCGGGTTGCGCCATGCCGGATCATGGCGGCCGCTCGGGCCGTGGTGGCGGCTGCGGCGGCGCGCGCGGCTGACGCCAGCGTTCGAGAGGGCGACGCGGTGGGAGCCGCGCGACAGATAGGCGAGCACGGCTGGCGACCCGGCGAACGGCGGCTTGGCGTAGACGACCCAGCGCCTCTTCATGACGGGTGCAAAGTGACGCAGCAACGTACGCCGGTCGACGAGCCCGGCCATGCTGCCGAAGAGCGCGAGCTTACCGGCATCGTGGAGGCGGATGAGGAATAGGCGGCGCAATAATGCGCCGAGCACTCGCACCGGCAGGAGGAAAGCCGGGCGTGACGGTGTCCAGCGCACGCTGTCCGACGCGCCGCCCCCGCCGCGCGGCACGATCATGTGGGTATGCGGGTGATGCGTCAACGCCGAGTCCCAGGCGGGGAGCTCGGCGGTGATGCCGATGCGGGCAGCGAGATGCTTCGAAGCCGCCGCGATCGTCAGCATCGTTTCCGAGGCGGTGCGGTGGAACAGCAGGTCTTAGACGAGCACCTTGTTGTGGAGGGCGATATCGGCGATCAGCACGAGAACGTGCTGAAAGTAGCCGAACCGCAGCAGGTCGGCCTCGCGCGCGACGAGCCACATGCGCGCGGCAGCCCCCTGGCACCTGGGACAGTGCCCGTTGCGACAGCTGTTATAGGCGACCGCCAATGCCCGCAGTCGTCGCAGGTCTCAACGTGACCGCGCAATGCAGCGGTACGGCACTGCTCGGTCGCCGACATCACCTTGAGCTGGTGCAGGGTCAGGTGCCCGGCGTGGGCGGGCCGACAGTCGGAACCTGCGTTGCGGAAGATTTCGGCCACCTCGAGGGAGGTGGGCTCCCGCTGCCAGTCGCCGGGACCGCCGTGCCAGGCCGCGAACATGGCCAGTTTGTCGAGCAGACCGGCAACGGCGCGCACCGCGCGCATCGTGACCTTGGTGTAAAGCGCGGCGTTGTCGAGCTTGGCATGCCCGAGCCGCGCTTGGATGACACGAATATCGACGCCGTCCTCGAGTAAATGGGTGGCGAAGCTATGACCTATCGCATGCGGGCCGGGACAGCCGGCCGTGCGGGTGCATCACGACCTGCTCGCGTCCGACCTTCCACCACTGCC
>JAYTHJ010000326.1:0-2625 GCA_043732725.1 Sphingomonadaceae bacterium
AGCAACACCCCACTGTCCGAGGTCAACCGCCCGCCGTCGAACGCTGCGGTCGTCTTGCGACCGCAAACCGCTGGAAACGAGAACCGCAGCGCGCTATCAGCAACCATGGCGGGCGTGGCACTTTCTGTCCGGATGAAAAGAACGGCGTCGATACCCATTCTCTACATCAGATCAAAGAGTTAAGCTACGCTCGCCACCCCCAAACAGACCGTCCGGTGAATAATCCGGATTAAGGCGGTATAGAAAAGTCGGGTATTGGATGCGCTCAGTGCTTGCTCGAGCTAAGAGGCCACTCAACATAGGCGATCGGGTCGGAAGGGAACTCCGAAGCTGGGCAGGTCAGCGGCACGATCATCCGGTCCACACCCACGACTTCGACTACAAGGGCCATACGCACGGCGCGAGCCCCGAATCGCCTCAATACGAGATCGAGAGCAGCAAGACCGGTCATATCGCTGCGCACAAGAGAGCGGCACTTACCAAGCTATGCGAGGTCTCGAAGCACAAGCCGAAGGACGAAGATCCGAGCCGAATGCCGGACTAAAGCGCTTCAGTGCCCGGCTGTGGCTTTGCCGTCTTTGCGTGTAGCTCGACCAATTCGAGATGGGGTCGCTTGGCGTCGGTATGGACGGCAGCTTCGACCATATCGCACTGTTGGCGTTCGCGCGCGGCGTGCATGTCGATTATGGATTGCTCTGTCATAAACCCCCCGATCACGGATGCGGGGAGCCCAACGGCGTCTCTCGGCCAACGATTCGCATTCGATCGAGTTTAGTGGATCGCAGCAAACTAACGACGCGAGGTTTGCAAACGGTGTAATCGCCTTTTTTTAGCTCCGATGCGGGTTCCCGGGCGTTCCGTATGGAGCAACAACAGATCGACGATCAGCATGGACAACGTCAGCGATGGTCGCCCCATCCACGATCCGATCGAAGCAAGCCTAACGACGGCCGACGACCGCGTCCGCCTGAGCCACTGGATGCCGCCCCAGTCGGGGATCGTCCCGGTCATCCGCTTTGGGACAAAATGGTACAGCACGCTCTGGGCGCTGCCGATCGTCTTCGTCCTGCTCGTCATCGGCGTCGCCGTTGCACAGGCCCTGCGCCTGAACCCGGACGTTCAGGCGTTCCTTGTTCGCTATCCCGGCGCGCCGCCGGCCGCTCGCGCGGTGACTTCCGGCTTTCCGGTCTGGCTTCGGGTGGGCCACTTTCTCAACCTGTTTTTCATGATGTTCATCGTTCGCGCGGGCGTTCAAATCCTCGCCGACCATCCCCGCCTCTACTGGCGGCGCGATTGCACCCCCGGGACCGACTGGTTCCGTTTCCAAAAGCCCGTGCCGACTGACCGGGTATGGACGGCAAAGGACGACTCGGTGACGATACCCGGCTGGCTGGGAATCCCCGGTATCCGGCATTCGATCGGCCTTGCCCGCTGGTGGCACTTTTCCGTTAATGCTTTGTGGGTGCTGAACGGTATCGCGCTTTACGTTCTGCTGTTTGCGACCGACCAGTGGCAGCGGCTTGTGCCGACGACGTGGGCGGTGTTCCCGAACGCTCTTTCAACCGCCTTGCAATATCTGTCGCTAACGTTCCCCGTCGACCATAGCTGGACGCGCTACAACAGCCTCCAGCAGCTAGCCTATTTTATCACGGTGTTTATCGCAGCTCCGGCGTCGATTTTGACCGGCTTAATGCAGAGCCCGTCCCTGTCGAACCATGTCGGCTGGTTTGGGCGCGTTCTCAACCGCCAACGCGCGCGCTCGATCCACTTCCTCATGCTGTGGTGGTTCCTGCTGTTCATATTTGCGCACGTCACGCTGGTGTTCATCACGGGCGCGCGGGTCAACCTCAACATGATGTGGGCCGGTGTTCACGACGCGTCGTGGCGCGGCTTCGCCGTCTTCCTGCCGCTGATCGCCTTGGTTGCGATCGCATGGTGGTCGGCTTCGCCGTTTACGATTCGCCATGCGCGGCTGGTGCAGCGTACCGGACGGGTCATGATCGGGTGGTTCAAGGGGTTGGTCGAGTGGTGGGATTCCACCAGCGAGCTGAGTGAAAAAGACATCTCCCCCTACTTCTGGCCCAACGGCACCATGCCGGCCTCGGCGGAGTTCGAGGCGCTGGTCGCGGGCGGCTTTGCCGATTACCGGCTGCGCGTCAGCGGATTGGTCGAGCGGCCCCGCGACTTCACCTTGGCCGAACTCCGCGCGATGCCGCAGCAGGAGCAGATCACGACGCACTTCTGCATCCAAGGCTGGTCGGGGGTCGCCAAATGGGGCGGCGTGCCGATGCGCGATATTCTCGACCTCGTCCGCCCGACGCCGGCAGCGCGCTACGCGGTGTTCTACTCGCTCGCCGACGGGGCCGACGGCGGCCGCTATTACGACGTCCATCGGATGGTGAACATGCGACACGCCCTAACCTTGCTGGCGATCAACATGAACGACGAGCCGGTCAGCGTGCTGCACGGTGCCCCCGTGCGCCTTCGCTGCGAAAACGAGCTGGGCTTCAAGATGGTCAAGTGGGTGACGGCCATCGAGTTCGTCCACGACTTCGCCGATCTCGGCTCTGGACACGGCGGCTATAACGAGGACCACGAGTTCTACGGCTACCGGATGCCGATTTG
>JAYTHJ010000327.1:0-2623 GCA_043732725.1 Sphingomonadaceae bacterium
AGCCAGCGCAGGTTCCAATCCCGGCCTCGACGCTGGTGCAACGATGCCGGGGCTAACCCGCGCGCATCAGCTCGCGCACGTCGGTCAGCCGCCCGGTTACCGCCGCCGCCGCCGCCATCGCTGGCGACAACAAATGCGTCCGCGCCCCCGGTCCCTGCCGCCCGACGAAATTGCGATTCGAGGTCGAGGCGCAGCGCTCGCCCGCCGGAACCTGGTCGGGGTTCATGCCGAGACACATCGAACACCCCGGCGCGCGCCAGTCGAAGCCCGCAGCGATGAAGATACGATCGAGCCCTTCGGCCTCCGCCTGCAGCTTGACCAACCCCGAGCCCGGCACGACGAACGCCTGCTTGATGCCGCTTGCGACGTGCCGCCCGCCGAGCACTGCCGCGGCGGCGCGAAGGTCCTCGATCCGGCTGTTGGTGCAGCTGCCGATGAAAACATGCTCGACCGCGACCTCGGCCATCGTGTCGCCCGGCCGGAGCCCCATATAGGCAAGTGAAGCCGCCGCCGCAGCGCGCTTGCCGGCATCGGCGAACTGCGCCGGATCGGGCACGGTGCCGGTAATCGGCACGACGTCCTCGGGCGATGTTCCCCACGTCACCAGCGGCGGGATCGCAGTGGCGTCGATGACCACTGTGCGGTCATAAATCGCACCCGCATCGCTCGGTAACGTCGCCCAATACGCTACCGCTGCGTCCCAGTCGGCCCCGGTCGGCGCGCGTGGGCGGCCCTTGAGATACGCGAACGCCTTGGCATCGGGGGCGACCAGCCCGGCGCGCGCGCCCGCCTCGATCGCCATATTGCAGACCGTCATGCGGCCTTCGATGCTCATCGCCGCGATTACCGGTCCGGTATATTCGATGACATGGCCGGTCCCGCCCGCAGTTCCGAGCGCGCCGACGACCGCCAGTGCGACGTCTTTCGCAGTCACTCCGAAGCCGAGTTCGCCGGTGATCCGCACCTCCATCGCCGCCGAGCGTCTGAGCAGCAGCGTCTGAGTCGCAAACACATGCTCGACCTCCGAGGTGCCGATGCCAAATGCCAACGCCCCGAGCGCGCCGTGCGTCGCGGTATGGCTGTCGCCACAGACCAGCGTCACTCCGGGCAGCGTAAAACCCTGCTCGGGCCCAATCACGTGGACGATACCCTGCGCCGCTGCGTTGATCGCGATGTGCTCGATGCCAAACTCGGCGCAGTTCGCCGCCAGCGCCGCGACCTGCGCCGCCGATTGCGCATCGGCGATCGGTTCGAAGCGGTGGCTGGTGGGCACATTATGATCGGGAACCGCCAGCGTCAGATCGGGTCGCCGCACCGTGCGACCATTCAGGCGCAGCCCCTCGAATGCTTGCGGCGTCGTCACCTCGTGGATCAGATGCCGGTCGATCCAGATCAGCGCCGTCCCGTCATCACGCTGATGCACGACGTGATCATCCCAAATCTTGGCGTAAAGGGTACGGGGGATGGTCACTTGAGATCGCTCCGAGAGCCTGTCAGCGGTCCCAGTAACGGAATTCGAGCTGTGACGCTACACGACCGGTGCCGTCAGCCCGACCAGCTTGAGCACCACCGCCTGCACCAGCATCAGTCCGAGCCAGTGACCGCCGTCGAGCAGGACGATGCGGCGCGGCAACCCGCGGTAGCTTAGCGTCACGACCAGTACCGGCACGACGAAGCCGATCCAGATTACCACTGCGGTCCCGAGCGCCATGGTCCAGTTACCGGCCTTCGCCGGGGCGAGGATCAGCGCGCCCGCGAGGATCGCGGCGAACCACGCTTCAGCAAGCAAGGCAGTGACGACGAAGCCGGTCGAACGCGCCGCGGCTGTACCTGTCCCGCGTGGCTGACGAAATAGCCGGTCGTAAAGCGCCCCGAACGCCAATCCGGCGATCGTCGCGAGCAGGATCGAAACGATGTTCTGCACGATGTAGATCATAGCGGCTCCGGCTGTTTCGATGCGCCCTGACCAACGCGCCATCCGCGCTGCGGTACCGCGATCACTCCTCGTCGAGCAGCGGCAGCTGGCTGAGCTGCGACGGCGGCTTCACCCCCAGATGCTTCCACGCGCTCGGGTTGAGCATGCGGCCGCGCGCGGTCCGCGCGACGAGCCCAGTCTGGATCAGATACGGCTCGACGACATCCTCGATCGTGTCGCGCGGTTCGGACAGCCCCGCCGCCAGCGTCTCGACGCCGACCGGGCCGCCTTTGTACAAATCGGCGATCATCATCAGATAGCGCCGGTCCATGCTGTCGAGCCCGAGCGCGTCGACTTCGAGCCGGTTGAGCGCGCGGTCGGCAACCCCGGCATCGATGACGTCGGTACCCGCGACCCCGGCGAAGTCGCGGACTCGGCGCAGCAGGCGGCCAGCGATCCGCGGTGTACCCCGCGCGCGACCGGCGATCTCGCGGGCGCCGTCGTCGGTCAGCGTCATGCGAAGCAGGCGGGCGGCGCGACGGACGACGTGTTCGAGCTCGGCGACCGAGTAGAACACCAGCCGCAGCGGGATGCCGAAGCGGTCGCGCAGCGGCTGTGTCACCAGTCCCGAGCGCGTCGTCGCGCCAACCAGCGTAAACGGCGGCAGGTCGATCCGCACGCTGCGAGCCGACGGCCCCTCGCCGATCA
>JAYTHJ010000328.1:0-2604 GCA_043732725.1 Sphingomonadaceae bacterium
CGCCCGCCGGTGGGCACTCCGGCCGAGTCGATGAAGCCGCCGCGGAAGGTTTCCAACCACGCGCTCATGCCGCTGGTGATCGGAGTCGGGCGGTGGATCAGTTCGCAAGCGTCGACGACGAAGCCGGCGGCTTCGAGCACGGCGCGGAAAGCTTCGGACGTCGGATAATAGTTTTCCTCGACCGGCGGCACGCGGTAGCCGCGCGCGCCGAGCACGGCGCGGACGGCGACGCGGATCGCGGCGATGTTGCCGAAGCCGCCGAACTCGCCGACATATCGCCCTCCCGGCTTCAGCGCCCGGAATATGCCCGCGGTGACCGGTACGGGGTCGCCCATCCAGTGCAGCGCGGCGTTGGTGAACACCGCGTCGAATTCGGCGTCGAAGCGCAGGTGGCGGCCGTCGCCGACGCGTGCGTCGAGACCCTTCGCAACCGCAGCGGCAATCATCGCGGGGTCGGCATCGATGCCCAGCACGCTAGCGCCCGCCGCGACGAGCTGCACGGTCAGCACGCCGTCGCCGCAGCCGAGATCGAGGATGTGCTCGCCAGGCTGTGCGGCGAGCAGCGCCAACACCTGCGCACCGAGTGCGGGCACGAACGCGGCATGCGTCGCATAAGCGGCTGGGTTCCAGCGCATCGGCACGACTTCAAGTGAGCCGGTCGCCATCATAGCGCCGCGCAGAACGCCTTGTACGCCGCCTCGTCCATCAGTTGCGACAGCTCGCCTTCGTCGGCGAGCATCAGCTTGAAGAACCAGCCCGCGCTGTCTGCGGCGGTATTGACCAGCGCCGGTTCGGCTTCGAGCGCGGTATTGGCTTCGCTGACCGTGCCCGACACCGGCGTGTAGACATCCGATGCCGCCTTGACCGACTCGACCACTGCCGCTGCGGCGCCCTTGGTCAGCCGCGCGCCGACCACCGGTACCTCGACGAACACCACGTCGCCGAGCTGGCCCTGCGCGTAGTCAGTGACACCGATGGTACCGATGCCACCGTCGACCGCAACCCACTCATGGTCCTTGGTGAAATAGCGCGTCATGCGATCACTCCTGCGGCAGCGTCCGGCAGCGCTACGGGAGCGGTCTGGCGGACATAGGATTTCGGGAAGAACGGCATCGGCACGACGCTGGCGTCGAGCGTCTTGCCGCGGACTTCGAGGCTGATCCGCGTACCGTCGGCAGCAAGGTGCGCGGGCACATACGCCATCGCGATCGGACGGCCAAGCGCCGGGCCGAAGCCGCCGCTGGTGACCTCCCCCACTTTGACGCCGTGTTCGATGACCGCCGCCCCCTCACGCACCGGCTGGCGGCCGTCGAGCGCGAGTCCAACGCGGCGGCGCGCCGCACCGTGGAGCAATTGGTGGAGGATGCGCTGGGCACCGCGGAAGCCGCCCTGCAGCTTGCGACGCTTCGAAACCGCGAACGCCAGTCCCGCCTCGATCGGCGTAATCGCGGGCGTCAGGTCATGCCCGTACAGCGGCAGCCCCGCCTCGAGCCGCAGCGAATCACGCGCGCCAAGACCGACTGGCTTGACCTCGGGATCGGCGAGAAGCGCCCGGGCGAGCGCCTCGACTAACAAGGGCGCAACCGAAATCTCAAAACCGTCCTCTCCGGTGTAGCCGGAGCGACTGATCCATGCGGGCGCGCCCATCAGCTCGAACGATCCGGCGCGCATGAAGCTCAGCGCACCGACGCCGGGCGCGAGCCGTTCGAGCACTGCTGCGGCCTGCGGACCCTGCAGCGCCAGCAGCGCGAGGTCGTCGCGATAGGTCACTTCAAGTCCGGCGGCGCGCAGCTCGGCAATATCGCCATGCTTGCTCGCGCCGTTGACGACCATGTAAAACTCAGTCGCGCGGCGGGTGAGCATCAGGTCATCGAGGATCCCGCCATCGTCGTTGAGCAGCAGCGAATAGCGCAGCACGCCGCCGCGCAGGCCGCTAACGTCGGCGGGCAGCAGCCCTTCGAGCGCAGCTTCGCTCGCCAGCGGCATTTCGAGCTGGCCCATGTGGCTGACGTCGAACAGCCCGGCGTGGGCGCGCGTCCACCGGTGCTCGGCGATGATGCCTTCGAACTGGATCGGCATCGCATAGCCGGCAAACGAGACCATGCGCGCGCCGAGTTCGCGGTGCAGGCTGTCGAGAAAGAGTTCGGCGGCAGCAGGATCGGCGTCGGACATCAGCACACCGTGACAGAGCAAGCGTGCGGGACCTCCGCATGCCTTACCCCCGCCTGTCACTTGCACCTGAGAGCTTTGACGCGCGCCGGAGCGCTCGCTTACCCCTTCGGTGGACCGCGCGCGCCTGAGCGCCCGGCCGCTTTCCAGATTGCCGCTGATGCACCCGCGCGGTCCGGGGGCCTGAGAGATTCCGGGGGCGGTTGCTCCTTCGGCGGTGGGCTTGCTGTCTTAAGCGTTTCCACACTCTCCCGCGCGCGTGCCGGGTCGAAACCCGACGACGAGCGCTGTATCCGGGACCACGACGGTCCTGTCAACCGCAGCTAAAACTCGGGCGATGCGCTTGCTGGCCATTAAGATCGAGCAAAATATATTGCGTTTTGGTTGAAGCTTCCTTGTTACAATCTCGTTATAGTTGTGTAACGAGTTTAGCAG
>JAYTHJ010000329.1:0-2580 GCA_043732725.1 Sphingomonadaceae bacterium
CGCAGCCATCGCAACCTCCCTCGAAAGGGAATGTTGAATCACATCATAACGATTTTGGGAATCGTCCGCGTGAGTCAGGCTTCACAATTGTTGGTATAAGACCGCACAGCCGGCGCGCCTCGCGAATGTCAGCGGTCTGTCGTGAAAGCTTGATTTCCACCTGTCCGCCACGTTCTCGATATCGCAGTGGGATGGCTAACCGGAACCAGTAGTTGGCCGAGTTCGGACGCTTCCATGGCGAGATCATTCGCGGGTTCATATGGACCACCTAGATGGACCACCGCGCCACCTCTAGGGGAGCGCCTTCCCTAGTAGTTCACGTCAAACCGCCGTTTCGAGCGGTTCTGGTGACCCCTACGGGAATCGAACCCGTGCTTCAGCCGTGAGAGGGCCGCGTCCTAACCGCTAGACGAAGGGGCCGTACAGCGAGCCGCGGGAATATGGGCGACCGCGGCCCAAGTCAAGCCGCCATGCGCGCCCACTCCTCTCCACTCAAGCCGCCGCGGCGCGGATCGCGGCCGCTTCGGCCTTGAGGCAATCGGCCAGCAGGAACGCCAGCTCCAGCGCCTGGCTGGCGTTGAGGCGCGGGTCGCACTGTGTCTGATAGCGGTCGCCCAGTCCGGCATCGGTGACGCCGATCGCACCGCCGGTGCATTCGGTAACGTTCTGCCCGGTCATCTCGACGTGGATACCGCCGGCGTGGGTACCCTCGGCGCGGTGCACGGCGAAGAAGCTGCGGACTTCGCTCAGGATACGCTCGAACGGCCGGGTCTTGTAGCCGCCCGCCGCCTTGACGGTGTTGCCGTGCATCGGATCGCAGGACCACACGACGCTGCGCCCGGCGCGCTGTACCGCCCGCACCAGCCGCGGCAGCGCCACCTCGACCTCGCCCGCCCCAAAGCGCGCGATCAGCGTCAGGCGACCGGGCTGGTTCGCCGGATTGAGCACGTCGATCAACCGCAGCAAATCGTCGGCGGTCAGGCTGGGGCCGCATTTTAGCCCGATCGGATTGCCGACACCGCGCAGGAACTCGACGTGTGCCGAGCCCGCGAACCGCGTCCGGTCGCCGATCCACAGCATATGCGCCGAGGTGTCGTACCAGTCGCCGGTCAGCGAATCCTGTCGCGTCATCGCTTGCTCATAGCCGAGCAGCAGCGCCTCGTGACTGGTGAAGAAGCTCGTCGCCTTCAGTTGCGGCACCGTTTCGGGGGAAATCCCACACGCCGCCATGAAGTCGATCGCTTCGCCGATGCGGTCGGCGAGCGCCTGATAGTGCTCGGACCACAGCGAGCGTCCACCAAAATCGAGGTTCCACTGGTGGACCTGATGCAGGCTGGCATAACCGCCGGTGGCGAAGGCGCGCAGCAGGTTCAGCGTGGCGGCGGATTGCATATAGCCGCGCATCAGCCGCGCCGGATCGGGCTCGCGCGCGGCGGCACTGAACTCGATGCCGTTGACGTTGTCACCGCGGTAGCTCGGCAGCGACAGGTCGCCGATCGTTTCGACATCGCCCGAGCGCGGCTTGGCGAACTGCCCCGCCATGCGCCCGACTTTCACGACCGGCAGCTTCGACGCGAAGGTCAGCGTGACGGCCATCTGCAGCAGCACGCGGAACGTGTCGCGGATGTTGTTGGGATGGAACTCGGCGAAGCTCTCGGCGCAGTCGCCGCCTTGCAGCAAGAACGCCTTGCCCGCCGCGACGACGGCGAGCTGCAGCGTCAGCTCGCGCGCCTCGCCGGCGAACACCAGCGGCGGATACGACTTCAGTTCGGCCTCGGTGGCCGCGAGTGCGGCCTGATCGCGATAGACGGGGAGTTGCCGTGCCTCGTGGCGGCGCCAGCTCTCGGGGGTCCAGATGTCCTTCATAACGGCAGCCGTGTCGCACTCTGAGAGCGGCGGTGCAAGAGTGACGACGTTGCGCCGGGCTGGAAGTTCGCTCGAAGTGCGCTCGGTCAACAGGCGATTACGATATGATCGCAGTCGCTTGCGCGCTGAGCGGGATCGCGGGCATTCTTTCCCTCACGCGCCGCGGCCGGATTTTCAAATCCGCCTTTGGAGACTTTTTCGACACACCCAGTTCAGCGATCGAACCGACGCGCACTCTGTCCCGCTCTGGATTTTGCGACTCTTTCGACACACCCGGAACGTCGTATCCGGACATCGGCACCGGTGCGCGCGCCGGTTTTATAGTCAACGTATCGTGCATTCGACATCGCTAGCCCAAATGCTACAATTGATCAAAATCGTGGGCTGGCCCCTCTTCGTCATCGTTAGCGGCTGGTGGCCGTCGCGGCCGCTAGGCGCGCGTCCGGGCGCTTCGCCGACCTCGCCGACGGACGAGCGCGCGGACTTTGGCTGCCACATTCTTCAGCTGGACTCCCGAAGCCGCAAGCACAGTGACAGCGAACCCGTCGAGAAGTGTTGCGATCTCCAATGTCGAGGCCCAGCCGGTAATCTCGGGTGTCGCAGTGCTGAGGATCTGAAGCCCCTCGCTCTCCAGCAGCCCGAACACGGCGGCCTCGATTATGAACAGCAGGAATGCGAAGATTAGATGGCCGCGCGTGACCCGCGGCAGCTGCG
>JAYTHJ010000330.1:0-2578 GCA_043732725.1 Sphingomonadaceae bacterium
CACTGGCTTGGGTTCCGCCAGTCGTTCGACCGACGGCCTGCCGCAGCTGTGGTTCGGCCGCTTCGCGACGCACCGCCAGCTGAACCGCAGCGACGGCGACGACCCGGTCGACGCCTTGCTCGCCGGGGTCTCGGGCGGCACCGCGGCCGTTAGCCCGGCGATCCCGTCGATCGACGCTGCAAGCTACATTGACGGCGTCGAGGCAATCAAGGCGCTGATCGCGGCCGGCGACATCTATCAGGCCAATCTGACGTTTGCCGCCAGCGTCGCGAGCCGCGGTCATCCGCTGGCGCTGTACCGGCGGCTACGGCGCGCGCAGTCAGCACCTTATAGCGCGCTGGTCCACACCGGCAGCGCGTGGGTGCTGAGCTTCTCGCCCGAGCTGTTCTTCGCGCTTAGCGGCGGCAAGCTGACGACCCGCCCGATGAAGGGCACGGCGGCGCGCGGGGGGACGCGCGCTACCGACGATACGGCCGCGGAAACGCTCGCCGCCGATCCAAAGAACCGCGCCGAGAATCTGATGATCGTCGACCTGCTGCGTAACGACCTGTCGCGCGTCGCCGTCCCCGGATCGGTTGCGGTTCCGGCGCTGTTCGCGGTCGAGCGCTATCCGACTCTGCTACAGATGACCTCGACGATAACCGCGACGGCGCGGAACGGGGTGAGCGCGGTCGACGTCATCGAGGCGATCTTCCCGTGCGGCTCGATCACCGGTGCGCCGAAAATTCGCGCCATGGAGGTGATCGCCGCCACCGAGCGAGGCTCCCGTGGGCTGTACACCGGCAGCATCGGCTGGATCGGCGCGGACGGCGATGCCGGCTTCAACGTCGCGATCCGGACGCTGGTGATGACGGGCCGCAACCGCGCGCAGATCGGGCTCGGCGCGGGTATCGTCGCCGACAGCGATGCCGCGAGCGAGTGGCGCGAATGCCTCAGCAAGGCAGCGTTCCTGACTCGCCGCGCGACGCCCGACCTGATCGAGACGATGCGCGTCGACGGCGGCCGCGTGCCGCTGCTCGCCCGCCACCTCGCCCGGCTCGTCGCGAGCGCGGCGTTTCTTGGGCATCACTGTGGCCGTGAAGCGATCCATGATGCGGTGATTGCGGCTGCGATTGACGCGTCCAGCGGGACAGCCCGGCTCCGGCTGCTGCTCGCCCCGAGCGGCGCACTCAGCCTGCAACTCTCGACGCTGCCGCCGACACCGCCAGCGCCGGTCGTGGTCGTCGTCGCACCCCTGCCCGTCCCCACCGACGACTGGCGCTTGCGGCACAAGACCAGCGACCGCGACTTCTACGACGACAGCCGCCGCGCCGCCGCTGCCGTCCGCGCCTGCTTCGAGGTCGTCTTCGCCCGCCCCGACGGTCAGCTCACCGAGGGTAGCTTCACCAGCCTGTTCGTGCCCCGCGCCGACGGTATCCTGCTGACCCCGCCCGCCGCAGCCGGGTTGCTCCCCAGCGTCCTTCGCGCCGAACTGCTCGCCACCGGGCGCGCCGTCGAAGCCCCGCTGACCGCGACCGACCTCACCGACGGCTTTTTCGTCGGCAACGCGCTGCGCGGTCTCATGTCGGCACGGTTGCGCGAACCATCGGCGCGCGGCTAGACCGTCCCCGTCACAAACTGTCCGTTACACCGAAGGCCGCCGTATGTCCCTGCTCAGCGCCGCGATCCAGCGCATCAAGCCATCGCCGACGATCGCCGTCACCAACCGTGCCGCGGCGCTCAAGGCGGCGGGTCACGACATCATCGGGCTGGGCGCCGGCGAACCCGACTTCGACACCCCCGACTTCGTCAAGGAGGCCGCGATCGCCGCGATCCGCGCCGGGCAGACCAAGTACACGCAGGTCGACGGCACCCCCGAACTCAAGGAGGCGATCCGAGCCAAGTTCAGGCGCGACAACCACCTCGATTACGGGCTCGACCAGATCAGCGTCAACGTCGGCGGCAAGCACACGATATTCAATGCGATGATGGCGACGCTCGACCCCGGCGACGAGGTCGTCATCCCTGCGCCCTATTGGGTCAGCTATCCCGACATCGTGCTGCTGGCGGGGGCGACCCCGGTAATCGTGCCGTGCGGCATCGATGCCGGATTCAAGCTGACGCCCGCCCAGCTAGACGCAGCGATCACCCCGGCGACCAAGTGGCTGATCTTCAACTCGCCGTCGAACCCGACCGGGGCGGCATACTCACGCGCCGAACTTGCGGCGCTTGCCGAAGTCCTGGTGCGCCGTCCGCATGTGCACATCCTGTCGGACGATATCTACGAGCACATCGTTTACGATGGCTTTGTGTTCACGACCTTGGCCGAGGTCGAGCCGGCGCTGTACGAGCGCACGCTGACCGTCAACGGCGCGTCGAAGGCTTATGCGATGACCGGCTGGCGGATCGGTTATGCCGGCGGTCCGGCAGGGATCATCAAGGCGATGGCGAAGATCCAGTCGCAGTCGACGAGCAATCCCTGCTCGATCTCGATGGCGGCGACCGCCGCGGCGCTCAACGGTGACCAGTCGTTTCTGCAGGTGCGCAACGCCGCGTTCGCCAAGCGCCGCGACCTCGTCGTCTCGATGCTCAATCAGAC
>JAYTHJ010000331.1:0-8626 GCA_043732725.1 Sphingomonadaceae bacterium
AATGGCTCCACCAGCGCCCATTCTGCATCCGTCAAATCGCTTGGCAAGCCAGGTCGCTTGCGGGCATGTTGTGCCCGGGTGGTCTCAGTCCACATCGTATGCCCTTCGAGTTCTTCGCAAAACCCGCAGAATCAAACATGTAACAGCGCGTCACGCGCAACCGACTGATATCACCCAACTTAGTTTCGGGTCAGACACTTACGCAGATAGCCACGATCATCTATCTGGTGATGTATGTGGCGGCGATCCGCCTGCGGTATTCGCAGCCTGATATTGCGCGCCCGTTCAAGATCCCTGGCGGCATCTTCGGGATGTGGGCGGTGGGCTTGGCCGGGCTGTCCGGCGCCCTTATTGCCACCGGTTTCAGTTTCCTCTCGCCGGCCCAGATCCACACTGGCAACCCCGCAGTTTACATTGCCATTCTGCTCGCAGGGACCGCCTGCTTCGCAGCGTTGCCGTTCATCATTTTTGCTTTTCACAAGCCCGGCTGGGAAAGCGCAGATTCGGATTTCGAACCTTTTGAAAGCACGAGCAAGAAGCATAAGCTCGGGTCGCCCGCGCCTGTTTCGAAGAAGTCCCCGGCACCGGTTGCAGCCGCTGGTTGATGGGGACGCCGCTCACAGCGGCCGCGCTGCTCAGCTGAGGGCTTGCCGGATAGGCGGGTATCCAAATGGTTTCCACCGACGACGCCGGATTTGTGAACGCTACTCCAAACCAATGGTTTACAGGTTCACTTGAGGCACCATCCCCGGTCCTGCCCAAAGCGGGCATGCTCGCGCTAGGGTCGCATTTTGTCTACCAAAGCAGCACCGGCAGTTATGGTGACAACGCTGAATACGCAACCGAGGCGGACCACATCCGCACGCTGGAATCGCTGTTGGTCATCAAATACGGCATCACCGACAAACTGTCGATCGAGGCGCTGCCTTCGGCTTCCCATCGTTGGAATAACAAAACTGCTGCCTCGGGCCTGCGCATCGACGATCTAACGCTCGAACGCAAATACCGCGTCAAGAAGATCAACTATCACACTGGCAGTCCGTCGGTGACTTTCGATCTCGGTGTAACCCTTCCCGCCGGGACGTACGACCGGCTTGGCAACAGTCTCAATGGGCCTGGGCAGGGAGCCTATTTGCTGAAGCAAGGCGTGGTAGCGCAATCGCTGTTCGATACTTGGGGCAATCACCCAGTGCGCATCCGGGTGTACGGCTCGATGTTCGAGCCCGTGTACCGCCCGTCTGTCACGAACATCAGCGTTTACGGCACGGGATCGGGCTTTTCAGGTGATGTCCACCCGGGCGTTTTCGGTGAATCTGGTATCGGAGCACGCTTGGCCTTCAACCAGAGCTGGGTCTTGGCATTCGATTCCGTCCAGAGTTATGCAGCTCCGTTCCGGCTGAACGGCATAGACGGCACAGACGGAAGGATCATGACACGCGGTCGTCCCGAGGTCAGTCCCCGGTTGCTCCGGCGGTCGAGTTCAATTGGTCAGCAGAGGCCGGCATCATCGCCGGCATCGAATTCACGTCTGCCGGTAGAAACACACCGTCCTACGTCGCGCCGCAAATCGCAGTAGCTTTCTCATTCTGACGATGGAAGCAAGCCCAGCGTCATGGCGAATGGTCGGCGCCGAGACTCGTCAACTGTTGGAAGGATGCCGCTTCCCTGCTGCGCATCACGGCATGCCCAACGTTGCCGGCTCGACCAAGACGCGAAACACGATGGGCCGGTGATCCGTTACCGCCTTTGTTGCCGATGCCTGCTACTGCGTTATTGCGGACGCAGTCGGCAGCGTCATGCCAGCATTCGGCCCGACGCACGACGATGCTAAGCTCTGGACGATCACCGCCTTCGGCAGGCAGTTGCCGAGCAAGACGCCAGCTGAATACGCCACGATTCCGTTTGCAATGGATCACGATGTGCATTGAGCATCGCGGTCGAGATCACAGCTGGATTGACCGGCGGCCGTCCGCCTGTCCGGAATGCCCAGACCCGATGCAGCCAAGTTGTTGAAATGCCGAGTTGGAATGGATCATCGGGGCCGTTACCGACAATCTTGGCATCAGCGATAAAGCGGGTCGGCCTATAAGTGACAATGCGTGTGTCGCAGTCTGGCAGGTGGCGTTCATTCGACGTAATCCGGCCATTCCTCGTCGGAGAGCGCCCGCGTTCTCGCCAAATAACCACCGATCATCACGACGCATCGCACGCCGGTTTTAATCTCGCTCCATCGACGTGACTAGCGATAAATCATCGTTTAAAAAAAGCGCGCCGGGATGAAGGGTGTAAACTTCGGCTCTCGTCATCCGCAGCAATCTAGCGCAAGCTGCACCCCACTACCGGCTTGGAGGCGCAGATGGCGACGCAATTGAAGCAAGACAACAGCCTGTTGCAGCTCGATGTCAGCCGAATGGAGATGTGGCGCGACGACGCTTGGCGGGTTCCGTTCCAACGGCTGCTGAACGAGGCGCCGGTTCACTATTGCGCCGACAGCATCTTCGGGCCGTATTGGTCAGTCACCCGCCACACCGATATCATGGCGGTCGAAGCGCATCCCGAAATCTTCTCATCGAGCTTCGAATATGGCGGGATCACGATAGCCGACATCGTAGGCGACATGAGCCTGCCGCAGTTCATCGCGATGGACCGCCCCAAGCACACCGGGCAGCGCCGCGTCGTCGCGCCCGCCTTTGGTCCGGCCGAGATGACGCGGATGGCGGGCGAGATACGGCGGCGCACGATCGAATTGCTCGACACGCTCCCCATCGGCGAGGAATTCGACTGGGTCGACACCGTGTCGATCGAACTGACCACAGGTATGCTCGCGATCCTGTTCGATTTCCCGTGGCATGACCGACGGCTGTTGACGCTGTGGTCGGACTGGGGCGGAGATATCGAGGCGGCGGTCGATCCGGTCCGCAGCCCCATCCGGCATCAGCACATGCTCGACATGACGGAGTATTTCGATCGTCTGTTCGCGGAGCGCAAGGCGCGAGCCGCCACCGGCGACCTAATCTCGATGATGGTCCATTCGGAGGCGATGGGCGACATGGAATTCAAGGAGCGCACCGGAAATCTGATCCTGCTCATTGTCGGCGGCAACGACACGACCCGCAACTCGATGTCGGGCGCGGTCCATGCCTTTAACCAGTATCCCGACCAGTGGACCAAAGTACTCGCCGATCCGTCGCTAATCCCGGGCGCCGTGCCCGAGGTCATCCGCTGGCAGACCCCGCTATCGCATATGCGCCGCACTGCAAACCACGACACCGAAATCGCCGGGACGCCGATCGCCAAGGGTGACAAGGTGGTCCTCTGGTACATTGCCGCCAACCGGGAGGAGAGCGTCTTTCCCGATGCCGAGCGGCTTGACATCACGCGCGCCAATGCCCGGCGGCACCTGTCGTTCGGCTTTGGCATCCACCGCTGCGTCGGGGCGCGGCTTGCCGAACTGCAGCTTCAAATCCTCTTCGAGGAGATGGTCGCGCGGCAGTGGCGGGTGCGCGTCACCGGGGTCCCAGCGTACGTGCCGCAGAGCTTCGTGCATGGCTACACGCGCCTGCCGGTGACGATCGGCCGCGGCTGAGCTTTATTCTGGCGCGCAACAAAAATATTTCCTTGGGAGCAGGCATGGCGAAGAACTTTGATTTCGTGATCGTCGGCGGTGGCTCGGCCGGTGCGGCACTCGCAGCTCGACTTTCGGAAGATCCCGGCGTGACCGTTGCGCTGATCGAGGCTGGCGATCGTCCGCCTGCGCACGAGGCGATGCCTGCTGCCTGTGCCTCGCTGCAACTTGATCCGCAGGTGGACTGGATGTTCACCGGCGATCCCGGCAAGGGCGGGCGCGGCTTTACTAATAAGCGCATGCCGGTGCCGCGGGGCAAAATGCTCGGCGGCTCGTCGGCCATCAACTATATGGTCTGGGTACGCGGCCACCCCGGCGATTTCGATAATTGGGAGCGGTTGGGCGCGACCGGCTGGAGCTTTGCCGATGTGCTGCCCTGCTTCAAACGCATGGAGGCCGTCGCCGAGACTAACGAGGCCAGCATCGACCGCGAGCAGCGCGGTGACAGCGGCCCGGTCGGTGTCGCCATCCGATCGCCGGTGATCCCGGCGTCGCGCGGTTTCGTCGAAGCCGCGGTGGCCGCCGGTATTCCGGAGGGCGATTACAACGGTTCGGGGCGCTTCAATCCTGCCGGCGTTGCTTCGCTGGTGCAGACCAATACCAGCAAGGGCCGACGGTCGAGTACATTCCATGCCTACCTCGAAAATGCTGCCGAGCTGCGGCCGAACCTGACCATCGTCACAGGCGCGCTAGTCACCAGGATTGTGCTCGAGGGCGCAGGTGCGGCGCTCGCCGCGACCGGCGTAGAATATCGCGATGCCGCTGGTGCATTGCACGTTGTCGGCGCCGACCGCGAGGTCATCCTCAGCGCCGGAGCGGTCGGTTCGCCGCACATCCTGATGCTCTCGGGCATCGGCCCGCGACGCGAGCTGGAAGCGGCGGGCGTGACCTGCCGACTCGACCAGCCGCATGTCGGCAAGCATCTGAAGGACCACCTGTACACGCCGCTAGTGTTCGAGGCCCCCGGGCTCGGCGTGACGGTCGACGAGATCAATCTGTCCGCCGGACCCGATGCCCTGCGTGCGCCCGGCGGACCGCTACCCGCCGATCCGGGCAACGACCATCTTATGACGACCGAGCAAATCGCCTTGAAAGCTGAAGCCGAACGGCGGATCGCCGAATGGGTGGAAACCGGCAGCAGCCTCGTCGCATCGTCATTCTACGATGCCGTCTGCTTCTTTTCGACCGGGCTAGGTAACCCGCACACGCATGACGCGCAGATCGGTTTTCTGCCGATGGTCAACACCGCTGATGTCATGGGAAAGGCGCTCAACTACGACCTCGACCAGCTGGTTGAGAACCCGGCCGAGGTCCTCGCCAGCCACCGCGAGGGCTTGTCGATTCTTGCCAGCAACTGCGTCCCGCGCAGCGAGGGCGAGATCGTGCTCACCAGCGCCGATCCAGCGGTGGCCCCCGACATCAACTTCAACTATTTCGGCGATCCGCATGACCTGAAGGTGATGGTGGCGATCATCCGCCGTACGCTCGAGGTCATGGCACGCTGGCCCGGTCCGGTGAAACCCGGGCGTTGGCTGGTGCCGCCGGGACTGGCCAAGCTGCACGCCTACCAGGACGGCGATACGCCCAGCGATGCCCTGCTCGAGAACATGGCACTGCACTTCGGCACGACCATCTATCACCTGTCGTGCACCTGTCGCATCGGCAGCGTCGTCGACCCGCTGCTGCGCGTCATGGGTGTCCATAACCTACGGATTGCTGATGCCAGTGTCATGCCGGAGATCCCCAGCGGCAATATCAACGCGCCCTCGATCATGATCGGCGAACGCGCCGCAGATATCGTTCGTGCCGCCTATCGAACGCGCGCCGCTGCCTGACCGAAACGATGGATTTCAGTTCGTTTAATGTCGCACGGATGGGATAAATAGGCCCGGCCCATCACTTTCGGCCGATTGGCAGTGCGGCTGGAGCCGCCTAAAATGGCGAGAATATCCTTGGCGGTATCTCCGGATACGACGCGGCAGAAGCCACCGACGAAGACGGGCTGCCGGCCCACGACCAGTAAAGGACCAAAGAAAGACGGTATTTTCCATCAACAATCGGACGTTGACTGATTGACTGAAACGGCTGTTACATGTAACAGACGTTTCATGCCAACGTCTCAGGACCGTCGCACCGTGTTGCTGGAGAAGATCGTCGGTGTCCTCTTGACCAGCGGTGCGGGAAATCTGTCGCTCCGGCCGCTCGCCCAGCAGGTCGAGACGAGTGCCAGATTATTGATTTACCACTTCGAGTCGAAGGAGCGACTCATCGCCGATGCGCTTACTGAGGTGCGGGCGCGCATCGTGACGTCGCTCGGCGATCGCGCCGCGCGGACAGACCCGAGGTCGGTTCGCTCGCTCCTGACGATGTTCTGGGACTGGGCCACTGAGCCGCCGAACCAGCCGTACTTTCGCCTATTGTTCGAGGTCGATGGCCTCGCGCGGTACGACCGGGTCAGCTTTTCTGCCGAGGTCCACCGCGCCAACAGCCGTGTCTGGACGGGCCTGATCGAGCGCGCAGCGACCCGCCTCTCGCACGACGGCGACCTGTTTTCGGCTCACGCAACGCTCATCATGTGTTCTTTTAGCGGCTTGCTACAGGAATTCCTGTCCACCGGCGATCGAGAGAGGACGACCACCGCACTTCTTTCGCTCATCGATCGCATTTCGCCCGCCGCGCTTCCGCATCGTCCAATGGAAGGGTCGGGACTATGACCGACCCGAGACGACCGGCGGCGGGGCGCGCCATCGCCGGGCACGTCGCGGTAAAGGCGCTATTCAAAAGCGTCCTGATCAGCATGGCCGCTCCCGCGATCCTGTACCGCTTGGCGGTGCCGCACTTCACGGGCGGCAGCCTTCTTCCTTTAGTCAATTCCGGCGTTCCGCCGATTTTCTGGCTGACATATGGTCTGGTCAAATTGCGGGCGATTGACTTTCTTTAGCTGTTCGCCGCCGAGAACGTCGTCGTCAGCATGGTCGCGCTCGTGCTTTCGTCTAGTGAGCGCGATGCGCTTATCGGCCGTTCCCTGCAGAACGTTGTGTTGGCGGCAATCTTCCTCGTCTCGCTCGTCTTTGTCAGACCGCTTATGTTCTACATGTCGCGTCAGCTTTCGAAGAGCAACGATCCGGCGAAGCGCGCCAGCTTCGCTTCCGCCGCGTCGCAGCCGAACGCGATACACGCGTATCGCATTTTGACACGGGGTTGGACCGCGGCGCTGCCAGTCAAAGCGACCGGGGCCTATATCCTCGCCACGCATCTCAGAACGAAGGATTTCCTTGTGGCCTCGCCGCTGTGGGATCTGGTCAGCGGTTCGGTGCTCGTTGCGTGGACCGTCTTCTATGGCCGAATCAAACTGGTTCCGCCGACCAGACCGGTCGAGCTTTCCAAGACAGCTGGAGTCACCCCATGACCGACGAACAACTTCACGCCCATCTGATCGGCCGACAGGGATCGAGGCATGATCTCAACACGCCCGTCCTGATCGTCGATCTCGACGCCCTGACCCGAAACATCGAGAATATGGCCGCATTCGCGCGCCGCCACGACATCCGGCTCCGCCCGCATGCAAAGACCCACAAGAGCCCCGAGATCGCGCGGCGGCAGCTCGACGCCGGCGCCGTCGGCATCTGCTGCGCAAAGCTCGGCGAAGCCGAGGTCATGGCCGATAACGGCATAGCCAACGGCCTGCACCTGACCTCGCCCGTCGTCTCGCCGCCGGCGATCGCCCGCCTGCTGGCGCTGAACGCGCGAACCGACGGTCTCATGGTCGTGGTCGACAACGCCGATAACGTCCGCGCGCTCGGAGCCGCGGCGCGGCATGCGGATAAAAAGCTGGCCGTGATCATCGATATCGATCCGGGCATCCGGCGAACCGGCGTCGGCTCGGTTGCGGCTGCCGTCGCGCTGCTCGCAGCGATCCGGGCTGAGGCCGGCCTGATGTACGTCGGCGTTCAGTGCTATTGCGGTGCCCAGCAACACATCGAGGATTTCGAGCTGCGGCGGCGCGATATGGACGGGCGCGCCGATTTCGTCCGCAGCATCGTCGCGGCGTTGACCGCTGCCGGTGGTCCGCCCGAAATCGTTACTGGGGGAGGTACCGGCACCCACCGGATCGACGTCGCGCTCGACCTGTTCACCGAACTGCAGGCTGGTTCCTATGTGTTCATGGACCGCCAGTATCTCGACTGCGACCTGTCGGGCGACGGCTTACCCACGTTATTCGAAACGGCGCTGGTGATCGATGCCCGTGTGGTCAGTGCCAATACGGTCGGTCTCGTCACGCTTGATGCCGGGTTGAAAGCCTTCTCGACCGACGCCGGCGATCCTCAGGTTCTGTCCGGGGCACCGGCGGGCGCAGCCTATCGCTTCATAGGCGACGAACATGGCGCGCTGATCCTGCCCGATGGCGGCTCGCTGCCATTGGCGCATATCGTCACGCTGGGAGCACCCCACTGCGACCCGACGGTAAACCTCTACGACACGTATCACGTGGTTCAAGGGGACACACTGCGGGCACTTTGGCCGGTGGCGGCGCGAGGGCGGTCGCGCTGAGATCGGCATCGGCGGAACATCAGCAAAGGCCGATCTTTTCGATCCGATCGGTGTGGCTGGGCGGCATTCAACAATCGCATCAGGACTAACCAGACGTCACTGCAGAGCGAGCAAAGCCGATTACTCCACCCTGGCGGGAAGTGTCTCCTCGGCGCGTTGGTCTCCGTGCTTGTCGCCGCGATCGCGCAGCCGGCCGCGGCGGCGTTAACCCAACCGCTGCCTCGGTTTCCGACGGTCAGCGCCAGCAGTGTCGCGTTCGTCGCCCTGGGTAATCTGGGGTCGGTCCCGCGCCGGGGCAGTGCCGCCAAACGGCTGACCGCCGATCCGGGTCAGGTGCTGGTGCCGCACTTCTCGCCCGACGATCGGTCGATCGCCTTTTCCTGGCGACGCGAAGGCGGCACCGACGTCTATGTGAGGCCGACGACCGGGGGCGTGCCGGTCAGACTGACG
>JAYTHJ010000332.1:0-2558 GCA_043732725.1 Sphingomonadaceae bacterium
GCAATCTCCATCTGTTCGGCGGTCAACGCCTTGCCGCGAACGTCTCGAAGTCGCCCCGATGCTTCAGCCTTCACCCAGTTGTCCAGCGATTGCGCCGAAACCCCCAGCGTCCGCGCCACCGCCGACAGCTTCTCACCGCCACGCACCAATCGTACAGCCTCCTGCTTGAACTCAAGCGTATACCGCGCCCGCACTCCGTCTTTGACTCCTGATACCCCGTCGGTGGTCTGATCCTATCAGCCAAGGGAGACGTCAGGCACGGGCAAGATCACCTCTACGATGCGATCTGTCGGCCAAGGGCAAGGGCGCAGCGCTCGTCCTGCCCCGCTGCAATACCGAAGGCATGACGCTGCACCTCGCCGAAATATCCGCCGCCGTGGCGCCCGGCGCTCATGCTGTGCTGATCCTTGACCAGGCAGGCTGGCATCTCTCGGCGGGGCTGGTCATCCCGGCCAACATCACCCTGCTGCCACTGCCGCCGAAATGTCCCGAGCTCAACCCCGTCGAGAACGTCTGACAGCTCAGGCGCGACAACTGGCTGTCGAACCGTATCTTCAAATCTTGCGACGATATCCTCGACCAGTGTTGCTTCGCCTGGAACCGCCTCACCGATCATCCGTGGCCCATCATGTCCATCGGACTGCGCCAGTGGGCGCATAGGTGAACATCAGTGAGGGTTGGTATAACCCGTCATCATCAGCCGATAGCCAACGCCGGGCTCGTTTCGAATCAGCGCCATGCCATCGGGACTGAGCTTTTGGCGCAGGCTGCGCACGACGACGCGGAGATATTCCACATCGTCGAGGTGCGCCGGCCCCCACACTGCGCGCAGCAGCTGGTGATGAGTTAGCACACGCCCGGGATGCTTTGCCAGCTCGGCGAGAAAGCCGTATTCCTTCGGTGTCAGGCGCAGTTCAACCGCGTCGCGGCGGACCTGCCGCGCGACGAGATCGATCGTCACCGCGCCGAACGCGACGATCGGCGCGTCGGCTTCGCTCGCCAGCCGGTGGCGCAGGCTGGTGCGGATGCGCGCCAGCAGCTCGTCGGTGTCGAACGGCTTGGTGATGAAGTCGTCGGCCCCGAGATCGAGCGCGACGACTTTCTCACCGGTCTGGTCGCGCGCCGAGACGACGATCAATGCCGCCTGGCGTTTGAGCAGCGGCACCAGCTCGAGCCCGTCACGGTCGGGCAACCCAAGGTCGAGCAGCACGAGGTCGGGCTTGTCGATGGCGAGCGCGCTTAGCGCGGCGCGACCGTCGGCGGCCTCGACGACGTCATAACCGGCCCGGATCAGCGTCCCGCGCAGCAGGCGGCGGATCGCGGTCTCATCGTCGACGATCAGGATTTTGGCGGCGGTGGTCATTGTTCAAAGCTTCTACTATCCGCGCCAAAGACGACAAACCCGCTCGTCCATCATGGCGTAGCGATCGCCTCGCTTCCACGGACCAGCAGCGCTTCGGGAAAATGCAGCGTAAACTGCGCGCCATGCGGAGCCTCGCGATTGGCAGCGCTGACGCTCAGCCCCATCGCTTCGGCGAAACCTTTGACGATGGCGAGGCCGAGCCCGGTGCCGTCCTTGGTTCGGTCCGAACCTTCGACGCGGGTGAACGTGTCGAAGATGCGCGTCTCGCTGCCGGGCGGCAGCCCGGGACCTAGATCGAGCACGGCAAGGTCGATCCCGTCATGGCGGCGCGTCGCGGCGATGGTCACGGCGGTGCCGGGGTCGGCGTACTTGCCGGCGTTGTCGAGCAGGTTGATCAGGCAGTGATGGAAAAGCTGCGGGTCGACGCGCACCAGCGGCAGTTCGGGCGGCACCGCGAGCGTGATCGGATGCGCCGTCAGCGCCCGGCGAACATCATGCACCGCGCTCGCCACCGCGTCGGTCAGGTCGGTCGCCTCGATCTTGAGGTTAAGCGCGCCCGCCTCGATCCGTGCCATGTCGAGCAGGTTCGCCACGAAGCGCCGCAGCCGCTGCGTCTCGGCCTCGAGCGTGTCGAACAGCGCCGTATTCGCCGGTGTCGCCGTGGTCTGGCGCAGCTCGGCGGCGGCGGCGACAATGCTGGTCAGCGGCGTCCGCAGGTCGTGGCTGACCGAGGCGAGCAGCGTCGCACGCAAGCGGTCGCGCTGCTGCAGCTGCACGACTTGCGCCATCTCGCCTTCGAGCCGCATGCGGTCGAACGCCAGCGCCGACTGATCGAGCACGCTGGTGAGCAGCGCGAACTGATCCGACCGTAACGGATCGCGACCGTCGTCGCGCGCCAGCCCGAGCACTGCCAGCGTCCCGCGCGCGGTGTTGAGCGGATAAAATAGCCAGTCGGCGGCAGCCAGCGTCTCCGAACCGCGACCAGCGGGGCGCCCCTTGTCGGCCACCCACTGTGCCGCCGCCATCTCGACCGCGCCGAGCGGCTCGCCTGGGGGCACTCCGGCAAGCAGCTTGAGCGCGCCGTCGCCCGGTACCAGCAGGACGGTTCGAACATCGAACAGCCGCGCGACTTCGGCGCAGATCGATTGTCCCAACGCGAGCGTCGTGCCGACCCCGGTCAGCTGGCGCGAGAACC
>JAYTHJ010000333.1:0-8596 GCA_043732725.1 Sphingomonadaceae bacterium
GAGCACCCACAGTGGCGGCTAGGACTGCAGACTCACAAGCTGACCGGACTGCCGTAATCGATCCTCTGTGAAGACGGGGAGGGCTACATCACCCCCGCCCGCGGTACGGTGCGACCGCTTGCTCAGGTACCCACACCCCTGAGATCGGCGTGCCCGTCTGCCAGAAGACGTCGATCGGGATGCCGCCGCGCGGGTACCAGTAACCGCCGATGCGCAGCCAGTGCGGTGCCATTTCGCGGACCAGCCGGAGCCCAATGCCGACGGTGCAGCTCTCATGGAACGCCGCATGATTGCGGAAGCTACCGAGGAAAAGCTTCAACGATTTCGACTCGACAATGGTCGCCGCCGGCACGTAATCAATGACGAAATGCGCGAAGTCGGGTTGGCCGGTAACCGGACAGAGCGAAGTGAACTCGGGCGCGACGAAGCGCACGAGGTAGCGCTCGTCGGGATACGGGTTGGGCGGGTAATCGAGGATTGCGGCATCGGGCGAAACGGGTAGCGCGCTCGGCTGGCCGAGGTGGGTGAGGTCGGTCATGTACCTCGTTAATCGGTTGCGGCGTGCGGCGTCAAATCATCCGCTGACAAGCCCCGCGCCCGCCGCTATGCCGGGCGCTTAGCGTGTGCGAGGAGCAGAGCATGACCCCGTTGGTAACGACTGAGTGGCTAGCGGGCGAGCTTGGCAAGAGTGACCTGCGCGTCGTCGACGCGTCGCTACCGGGTGTCGGCGAGAGCCGCGACATGCGCAGCGAGTTCGAGGCCGGGCATATCCCGGGAGCAGTCTTTCTCGATCTTGAAGAACTGGTTGACAGTGGAAACGCGGTTCCAAACATGCTGCCGACACCGGAGAAGTTCGCCAGCCGGATGCAGGCGATGGGATTGGGCGACGGCAGCCGCATCGTCGTGTACGACAACTCGCCGGTGCACTCGTCGGCGCGGGCATGGTGGATGCTCACCCTGTTCGGTGCACACGAGGTCGCTATCCTCGACGGCGGCTTGGCCAAGTGGCGGACCGAGGGCCGCGCGCGAGAGTCCGGGAAACCCGTCGTGCGCCATCGCCACTTCACCGTCTGGGCCGACACCAAAAACGTCCGGACGCTGGCGCAGATGACCGAAAACCTGAAGACCCGCGCCGAGCAGGTCGTCGATGCGCGTCCCGCTGGACGCTTCGAGGGCACGTCGCCCGAGCCGCGCGAAACGTTGCGAAGCGGCCATATGCCTGGCGCGCGCAACCTGCCCGCCGACGCGCTGTTCAACGCCGACGGCAGCTGGAAGCAGGGCGACACGCTGCGGGCGGCGTTCACCGCCGCCGGGGTCGATCTCGACAAGCCGCTGGTCACCACCTGCGGCTCGGGTATCACCGCCGCCGTGCTGGCGTTCGGCGCGACCTTGCTCGGCGCGAAGCAGATCGCGCTGTACGACGGCAGCTGGTCCGAATGGGGCGCTCAGGCGAACACGCCTGTGGTGACGGGAGTGGCGTGACAGCGTCGAACGAAGCGCCCGGAGCAATCACGCCCGCGGTTTCGCCGACGACGCTGGTCGATGCCGGGCGGCGGAGCGACTGGACGCGTGGCCCAAACATGCGCGCGGGAATCGTCAACCCGCCGGTCTGGCATGCTTCGACGATCGTGTTTGACGATCTCGCGGCGCTCGAGGCGGCGCGCGTCGACCCCGATGCCGGATTATTCTACGGCCGCCGCGGGACGCCGACGACGTGGGCGCTCGAAGCCGCGATGACCGAACTCGAGCCCGGCGCGGCGGGCACGCGGCTGTATCCTTCGGGGGTCGCAGCGATCGCGGCGGCGTTGCTGACAGTACTCAAGGCGGGCGATCACCTGCTGATGGTCGACACCGCATATGAGCCGTCGCGCTATTTCGCCGAACGAACGCTGCGGCCGCTCGGCATTGCCACGACCTATTACGAGCCCGGCATCGGCGCCGGCATCGCCGGGCTGGTGCAGCCGAACACCCGCATGATTCTGCTCGAAAGCCCCGGCTCGCTGAGCTTCGAGGTGCAGGACGTTCCCGCGATCGTCGCGGTGGCGCAGGCGCACGGCATTGCGACGATCCTAGACAACACCTGGGCGACGCCGCTGTTATTCTCGCCGATTGCCCACGGCGTCGATTTTAGCATGCAGGCGCTGACCAAATATGTCGCCGGCCATAGCGACGTGATGATGGGCTCGCTGACGGTCAACGCCGCGTGGTTCGACAAGCTCAAAGCACAAAGTTACCGCCTCGGTTTCTGCGTCGCGCCCGACGATGCATTTCTTACATTACGCGGCTTGCGGACTCTCGACGTGCGCTTGCGCCAGCAAGGTGCCGGCGCGCTCGCGGTGGCGCGATGGCTCGAAGGGCATCCGCAGGTTGACCGCGTGCTGCATCCCGCGCTGCCCTCGCATCCCGGTCATGCACTTTGGGTGCGCGACTTCCGCGGCGCGAGCGGGCTGTTTGGCTTCACGCTGAAGCAAGGCAGCCGCGCGCACACTGCCGCGTTGATCGACCACCTCGACCACTTCGGTATTGGTTTCTCATGGGGCGGCTACGAAAGTTTGATCCTGCCAGTCGAACTCGACGGCATCCGCACGGCAAGCGCGATTGCTTACTCTGGCACCATCATCCGGCTGAGCATTGGACTGGAAGATGCGGGCGATCTGATCGCCGATCTAGCACTCGGGCTGGAGCGCTACGGCGCGCAGTTCTGAAGCACTCACTGCAGCGGCGGGGATGGCGGCGCCGTCGCGCCGGCTCAGGCCCGGCGGTGCTTCGGCGTGTCGGCTTCAGCGACAACGATACCGGCGGCGTGCAACCCGCGCATCGCGTCGAGCCTCGCCTTGAAGCGCTCGAGTTCGCCGCCGCCGAGCTGGGTGCCGCCGAGGAACTTTACCGCGACCGGGTTGACCGGCGCGCCGTTAAGCCAGACTTCGTAGTGCAAATGCGGGCCGGTCGATAGCCCGGTCGAGCCGACGTAACCAATGACTTGGCCCTGCGCGACCGACGCACCCGGCTTGACCGCGAATCGGCTCAAATGAGCATAGGCGGTCATCAGGCCCGGATGATGCAGCACCTGGATGTAATTACCGTGACCGCCGTGCGCCCCCGCAAACGTCACCTTGCCGCCGGCTGCGGCCAGCACCGGCGAGCCCCATGCAGCGCCGAAATCAACGCCCTGATGCAACCGCGAATAGTTGAGGATCGGGTGGAAGCGCATGCCGAAGCTCGAGGTCAGATGCGCACCGTTGACAGGAGTCCGCATCAAACCCTTCTTGGCGCTCTCGCCGGTACCGCGAAAAAACTGACTCTTGCCGCCATAATTCCAGCGCAGCATGTCGACGCGCTGGCCGTCGGCGGGGACCAGCGCGGTGTAGAGCAGTCCACCGGTCTCGGTCAGCCCGTCGGCGGCACGGCGGTGCTCGACGACGATGTCATAGTGATCGCGGCGGCTGACCTGATGCTGGAAATCGACCGCATAGCCTAGCGTCTGAACCGCCTCGTCGACGATGGTCTCTGACAACCCGGCCGTACTCGCGGCATCGGCGAAGCTGTTGCCGACTACGCCCGTGATACGCAGCGGCGTATCGTCGACGTCGATGGCGATACGCTTCAGCGCCATCGAGCCGTCGTCGGCGCGCGCCAGCTCAAGCCGCTGGTCGAGGCTGGCGCGGAACCCGAGGCTCTTCAGCGGCCGCGGCACGGTACGCGTCTGCCGCCTGCCGAGCACGAGATCGACCGCGGTGCCTGTCCTGATGCCGCGCAGATTTGCCGCCCCGCCGATAACCTTGGCTGCTTCGGCCGCGTCTTCAGGTCCAACGCCAGCATGGCGCAACGCCGCCTCGAAGCTGTCGCTGCCGCCGATATGCGCCGTCGTTTCAATCCGTGGCCGTTCGGGTATCTCGGCGAGCGCCTCGACGAAACGGCTTGGCGTCGTAGTACCGCCCGGCACAGCACTGCCGGTCGCAGCACCGCGCGCCAGTGACCCGATCGCATCGGGCCGGGCCTCGTCGAATTGTGCAGGGGTAAACGCCGGATGCAGCTTGACCGGCAGCGTCGGAGCATGGCTGCCCGCGTATAGAGCACCGGCACACAGTGCCAGCAGGACCGACGCGCTGGTCCACCAGCGCCGCGAGCCGATCTTATCGCCCAGATCAGTATGTAGACGCCAATGCGGCAGACTGCCAAGCTCTAGGCCGATAAGCTTTGACGTTCCAAACGGTATCGCGACGGCCGAACCGCCAGCCGACGCGCCGCTTAGCGCCATGCCGCCCCCGCCAAAGCCATTTGCATCCGACTGGAACAATCACCCGCTCCCGTACGTCCCCGATAAGCGAACCCTGTGGGCACATAACGCTATTGTCAACGACCGAACTGTCGAAGGATTGCGCGATGCGGCGAATGGCAGTCTTTGAACGGTCACTTGTGTCGGCTAATGGTACGTGGCATACCATATTTAGTTCATGCACCTGACAAAGGACGCGATGGGCGAAGCTGAGTTCAACCGTTTGCCCCAGATGTTGTGGGGCCGCATCAACCCTCGCGCAGGGTCATGAGCGGTTTGCTTCGCACCCATTTGGAAGTTCGGCTCACTGCTGTCCTTGGACCGACGAACACCGGCAAGACGCACCTCGCCGTCGAGCGCATGTGCGGCCACGTCAGTGGCATGATCGGTTTCCCGCTGCGGCTGCTGGCTCGTGAGATTTATGACCGCGTCGTCGCGCTTAAGGGGGCAGCGCAAGTCGCGCTGATCACTGGCGAAGAAAAGATCATCCCCGACGGCGCGCGCTATTTCCTGTGCACCGCGGAGTCGATGCCGAGCGACCGCGACGTCGCCTTCGTCGCGCTCGATGAGGCGCAGGTCGCGGCCGATACCGCTCGCGGGCACGTGTTCACTGACCGGCTGCTGCACCGACGCGGCTATGCCGAGACGATGATCCTTGGTTCCGAAACGCTGCGGCCGCTGATCCGCAAGCTGCTGCCCGATGCCGAGATCGTTACGCGACCGCGCTTCTCGACGCTGAGCTATGCCGGTCCGACGAAGCTATCGCGACTGCCCAAGCGTTCAGCGATCGTCGCCTTCACCGCCGCCGAGGTCTACGCGTTGGCCGAGATGCTGCGGCGTCACAAGGGCGGCGCGGCCGTGGTGATGGGCGGGTTGAGCCCGCGCACCCGCAACGCGCAGGTCGCGATGTACCAGTCGGGCGAGGTCGACTATCTCGTCGCCACCGACGCGATCGGCATGGGTCTTAACATGGACATCGCGCATGTCGCCTTCGCCTCGCTGAGCAAGTTCGACGGCCGCAAGCACCGCCGGCTGACCACCGCCGAGATGGCGCAGATCGCCGGCCGGGCCGGCCGCTATCAGCGCGACGGCAGCTTTGGCGTCGTCCAACTCGGCCAAGATGCCGTGCAGACCTTCGAGCCCGACGAGATCAAGGCGATCGAGGGCCATTGCTTCCCGCCGCTGACGCAGCTGATCTGGCGCAATGCCCGGCTCGATCTTGGGACACTCCCTCGGCTGATCGCATCGCTCGACGCGCGACCGAATCGCCCCGAGCTGATGCGCGGCGACGATGCGATCGATGTTGCGGTGCTCAAGCGCTTGGCGGCCGAGCCGTGGGTTATGGAGCGCGCGCATGGTCATGGCCGGATGATGCGGTTGTGGGCGGCGTGCGGACTCCCCGACTACCGCAAGACCGGCGCCGAGCAGCATACCCGGTTGGTCGGGCGCATCTTCCGGCATTTGAGCGAAGACGGCGGCCAGCTGCCGGCGGCGTGGATAGCCAGCGAGGTTGCCACGCTCGACAATGTCGCCGGCGACATCGCGACAATCTCCGACCGGATCGCGGCGGCGCGGACGTGGACGTACATCGCGCATCGGCCGGGTTGGCTCGAAGACAGCGCGCTGTGGGCCGATCGCACCCGCGCGCTGGAGGACCGGCTGTCGGATGCCCTGCATCTGGCGTTGACGCAGAAGTTCGTCGACCGGCGCACCGCGGTGCTGATGCGTGATCTCAAAGTGCGCGGCGAACAGCGCGTTACCGTCGACGCCGACGACATCGTCTGTGTCGAGGACGAGGCGATCGGCACGCTCGACGGCTTCCGCTTCACCGCCGACCCGACCGCGCGCGCCGGTGAGAAGAGAATGCTGCTCGCAGCTGCCGAGCGTCATCTGCCGCGCGAGCTGGCGCGCCGGGCGCTGGCTTTGAGCGCCGCTGTCGACGCCGACTTCAGCCTCGAGTTCGATGGCGGCATGCCGCCGCGCTTGCGCTGGGGAGCGGCGCGGGTCGCCAAGCTGCGCGCCGGCCGCGATGCGCTCAATCCGCGGATAGAGCTCGATCGCGGCCTTGCTGTATTGCCCGTGACTGACCGGACGAGGGTCGCCGCGCGGCTCGAACAATGGCTCGTGGCGACGCGAGACCGGCAGCTCAAGCCACTGATGCGCATCACGTCGCTAGTCCCGCATCTGTCACCCGCCGGCCGCGGGCTGGTGGTACAGCTGGTCGAGATGCTCGGCTGCCTGCGGCGCGATGCCGTGACCGCACAGATTGATGCGCTGAGCCGCCTTGACCGCAAAGCACTGACCGGAGCCGGAGTGCGGCTCGGGGTTGTCCACGTCTTCGTCGCGGCGACGTTGCGGCCCGAGCCGACGCGCTGGCGGCTGGCGTTGTGGGCGGTCGCCGCAAACGCCGGCAATCTGCCTGCACCACCGCTGCCGGGCCGCGTCAGCATCGATGTCAACGACGCCGTGCCTGCCGCCTTCTACGCCGTCGCGGGCTTCTGGAACATCGGCGGCCAGGCGGTCCGCATCGATATGGTCGACCGCCTCGCACGGCTGATCCACGGCGCCCGCAACGGGCGTCAGCCGTTCATGCCCGATGTGGCGTGGATCGCCAGCGTCGGCATGACCCACGACGGCTTCGTCCGGCTGATGCGCGCGCTTGGCTACCGGCTGCAGCTGGTCGACGGTACCGCCGCGTTCGCGTGGGGCGGCGTCAAGCGTCCTGTCACGCAACCTGGCACCCCGCCGGCAGCGGTCGACACCGCCAATCCTTTTGCCATCCTCCAGACAATGAAAGCGAGGTAGAATTTGGTCTACGGTCAGGGTTTGCGGCTCGACAAATGGTTGTGGTTCGCAAGGTTGGCGAAGTCGCGCAGCGCCGCGCAGGCGCTCTGTGAAAGCCGCCACTTGCGGCTCGACGGCAGGATCATCGACCGCCCGTCGGCGCTGGTCCGGGCCGGTTCGGTGGTGAGCTTTCCCAAACATGACGATGTCGTCGTCGTCCGGGTCGAAAGCCTCGCCGAGCGCCGCGGCCCCTATGTCGAAGCCTGCCAGCTCTATACCGACCTGACCCGCTCTCAGGCGGCGTGAGCCGGGGTCGAGGGCGCGGCGTCGCGGCCATTGCGCGTCTGCGCGGCCCCGGCTAGCACGGATCCGCAATCACCCCTGCCGAGGAACGAGCCCATGACCTACGTGGTCACCGAAGCGTGCATCAAGTGCAAGTACATGGACTGCGTCGAAGTCTGCCCGGTCGATTGCTTCTACGAGGGCGAGAATATGGTCGTCATCAATCCCAGCGAATGTATCGACTGCGGCGTTTGCGAGCCCGAGTGCCCTGCCGAGGCGATCCTTCCCGATACCGAGAGCGGCCTCGACAAATGGCTTGAACTTAACGCGACATTTTCAGCGAGCTGGCCCAATATCACCGTCAAGGGTACCGCTCCCGGCGATGCCGACGCGCACAAGGGCGAGGAAGGCAAATACAGCAAGTATTTCAGCGCCGAGCCTGGCAGCGCCTGAGCAATATTTGGCGAGCCGCAATCGGCTTACGCAGTAGTGGTAATCGTGTCTTAAATGTGCTAACTAACCGGGGTTGGATAACCGCTTCAGTCAACCCGGTCGTCGCGCTCGTTTACCGGAGCGCGATACGGCCCTCATAGCCGCCTGGCAACTTCGCTAGATCCGTCGCCGGCACCGTACCAGTTTGCGGTGCAGGCACTCTTCGGTGTGTTGTGGCGGTGGAAGGATCGATACGCATGGTCGTTGCATTAGTAAGGACGCTGAATTTTGTTGCCGGCGACTATGTCGTCTACCCGAAGCACGGGGTCGGCCGGGTGGTCGAGGTGCAGAGCTCGGAAATCGCCGGGACCGCGCTCGAACTTTATGTGCTGCGCTTCGAAAAGGAGCGCATGACGCTCCGGGTGCCGACCAACAAGGCCGAAGTCGTCGGGATGCGCAAGCTGTCGAGCCAGGCGACGTTGCTTGAGGCGCTGACGACGCTGAAGGGCCGTCCGCGGATCAAGCGCACGATGTGGAGCCGCCGAGCGCAGGAATACGAAGCCAAGATCAATTCGGGTGACCTCGTCTCGATCGCCGAAGTTGTGCGCGACCTGCACCGCGCCGAGGACCAGCCCGAGCAGAGTTATTCCGAGCGGCAGATCTATGAAGCCGCCATCGGCCGCCTCGCGCGCGAACTGGCCGCGATGGAGAATATCGACGAACCGGCCGCGCAGGCCAAGATCGAACGGGTACTCAAGGCGGCTTAGGCTTGCCGTCGTCGCGATAGGTAAGGGCAGGCTGCGAGGCCTGCCCTTTGCTTTG